>JAQZBA010000142.1 GCA_029239365.1 Herbinix sp.
CCTCTCCCAAGCGGTTGCAGCCGGTGATGGAGAAAATGACATATCGATGCTACGGATGGCAGGCTTAGGTGTTGCCATGCAAAATGCACTGGATACGGTAAAAGCCGTCGCAGATACAATTACAGAGCGTACTTGCAATGAAGACGGTGTAACTGAAATTATTCATAAGTATTTTCTGGTATAGATATCAAAAAAGTCAATCCCTAGATTACGCGAGTCGTTTTACGACTCCAGACGTAACCTATGAATTGACTTTTTGTGTATTAACAAACTTATTTCTATTTAACTAGGATATAATCCTTGGCATTCGTTTCATTAATTCTCTTCGGGTGTAATCAACTCATCTACCCTAACTACCTCAGAAACAATAATTACATTTTTCTTCAGCTTGAACAGAAAACTCATCTTCGTTTCTGATATGATGACCGCCACAAAGATAAAACAAAAACCAATAAAAAGACGCATCGAAATGATTTCATGATAAAATATCACAGAAAATAGTGCCCCAAAGACGGATTCTAAGCTCATAATAATCGCTGCGGGGGCTGGGTGGGTATATTTCTGCCCCACATTCTGTAATAGTAAAGCAATTGCCGTAGCAAATACTGCAAGGTAAAGCATTCCTATCAACGATTCCGTAGTCCAATTGGTAGGAATATCTTCAAACAGCAGTCCAATAATCCAGGAATAGATAGCCGCATATCCAAACTGTAAGATAGTAAGAAGAATTGGATCTCTATTACCGGAGAATTTTGCTACCGCTACCATATGAACGGCATACACAACACCGCTGATCAAGGTCAGCCCATCTCCCATTCGTATCGAGAGATCACCATTAAGCGACACCAGCCCTATCCCGGCGATACTGATAAAGGCAGCAATTAGATTATATTTGTCCGGTCTTTTTTTATCTACCGGCCAGAAGAAAAATGGTACAAGAACACAATAGATCGCAGTCAGAAAGGCATTTTTCCCCGGTGTGGTATCGGTAATTCCAATTGTCTGAAGGCTATAGGCAACAAAAAGTAAGGTACCTAGAATGCCACCCTTAATAAAATATTCTTTATTTAAATTTTTTAATCGATTATGGAAAACGACACATAATATTAAGCCTCCGATGGTAAATCGAAACGCTAACAGCATATGTGGCTGCATGACATTCATAGAATTTTTAACAACCAGAAAGGAACTTCCCCAGATTAATGTTGCTACAAATAGTGCTATCTTAGCCGATAAATTATGGTTATGGTAATGGTTATTCATATGTTTCCTCTCCAAGCAATTCATGTATTCGTACTTTTACTTTTCTACATCCGTTTGCCTATTCTATCATAATTTTATCCAACCTTCAATCATTAATGTTATTATGTAATACCAAAACAATACAGTTTTGGTATTTGATATTGCCTATCTCACTTATGGAATCCGATAATTTCTTCTGCTACGGCTCGGATAGAGGGAAGGATAAGGCAAAAGCTCCGGTTCGTGATAATTATCACAAGGAGCACAATTCGATTGTCTAAAGCATAAGAACCAATCCAAACAGTATTGATTATCATACACTTGATCTACTCTCTCCATCGCAGCACCGCAGGTTCCGGGTGGTGGCAGAATTACATCCTCACAGGGCAACCAATTCGCAGGTGTTGCAACCTTCTCACAATCCGCCTTCTGCAAAGCCATAACAATTCTCTTTAATTCCTGCATGTTACGGCCGGTAGATGCAGGATAATATAGAATAGTTCGAATCATTCCGGTCGGGTCAATGATAAAAACTGCCCTAACCGTAGCAGTTGATGAATTACTCGGATGTAGCATCCCATACCTTTTAGCAATTTCCATCGATATATCAGCAATTAAAGGGAATGTAACATCTACATGTTTGATGTCCTTCCATACCAATTCTCTTATTTTCCGTAGCCAAGCTATATGAGAATAAAGCGAATCGATGGACAGACCAACCAGCTCTGTATTCAGTGCCTTGAATTCATTCATCATGGATGCAAAAGTCATAAATTCTGTAGTACATACAGGTGTGAAATCAGCCGGATGACTGAAGAGAATAACCCAGCACCCATAATAATCCTCTGGAAAATTGATTTCTCCCTGAGTAGTTATTGCATGAAATGCAGGTGCCATATCTCCGATTAAAGGCATACGGCTATGATTTGTATTACCTTCTTCCATAATAGCCTCCTAAGAAAAGTATAATCAAACAACAATCACTGTTACTAGTTGAGCTCAAATACTTATACTTTTCATTATCTTGATACTACAAAGATATGACATGAAGCTATATATGCTACTGAAAATCATAACAATAGCCCATAGATTTAATTGCATCCATGGGCTATCAAGTGTGGCTGTACTAATCAATTATATTATCATTATTAGCATTGGAAATGGTAGTGAAATTAAGCAAAATCGAAGGCTTAGTTATCTTCCAGAATAGTTCCATCCGTTGTGATGGTTACAACTCTCCAGGGAATCATCACACCGCTATTGGCTAATGCTGTTTTAACTGCATGCACAATGCCACCACAGCAAGGAACTTCCATTCGAATTACAGTCAGGCTCTTAATATCATTCATCTTAAGTATCTGGGTGAGCTTCACGGAATAATCTACTTCATCCAGCTTCGGACATCCAATTAAGGTTATCTTATTCTTCATAAACTGATGGAAATCACCGAAGGCATATGCGGTACAATCAGCAGCAATTAATAGATTAGCATTGCTGAAGTAAGGTGCATTCGGGGGAACCAGCTGTATCTGAACCGGCCATTGTCTTAGCATAGATGGGGTTGCTGATGGAACTGTAGTATGTGTCTGGTGTGCAGGAGCTTGGTCTTCTCGTGCCTGTAAGTTCATGGCTCTTGAACCGGGACAACCACCGGAGATAGGTTGTTGATGTGCCGGTGCCTTCTGCTTCGCATCCTCAGCCTTCTGATTTTCAATATTACGATTTACTTCTTCTTCATTATATTCTAACGCTTCTCTTTCCTCAAAGTTGATCGCATTGGTCGGACATACCGGAAGGCAATTACCTAGACCATCGCAATAGTCATCTCTTAGAAGCTTCGCTTTACCATCCACTAAACCAATTGCTGACTCATGGCAGGCATTTACACATAAACCACAGCCATTACACAGCTCTTCATTAATCTTAATTATTTTACGTATCATTTCTATATCCTCCTATGGACGATTATGAGTTAATCAAATTATTATCTGCATTAATTTTCACGGTTACAACATTGAACTATCTTCTGCTGTACTCATTATATCGTCAAACGCGGAGATACATTGTAGCTATAGCTACATTTTAATTATTTTTCTTAATAATTTCAACTTTTACAGAAGTAAAGTATGGATTAATGATCTGATGAAGTCAACTAAAGTAATCTAACTTAGGATCGCAGTTTCATCATAAAAACAAAATACTGATAACTACAAGGAATATTCCTCCCAGGATAATGGTGACTCTTCCAAAGAGAAATTTTACGACAGAATGCTTTCCGAAATTCTTATCATTGTCGATAGACTTGTTTTCCCGAATTGATGCTTCCATATTCAAAACATCGATAGCCGTGCTGTTTTTCAAACTCCAAGTATTCATCCCCATGCCGAATGGATTCCCCTTCATGCCAAACATTAAGCCTATCATTATGATGACGATACCTTCCGTGAAAGCTACATCCTGAATTAAAAACTCAGATTGATTTAATATGAACCAAGCAACCCCCAAACCGATTCCTGCAAGAACCAGTCCGAAGAATGACATGAGCGCTGTTTTCCTTAAGAATAACATGAATCGATCCCGAAAACTTAATTCATCCTCATCCGTTACATCCATTGATTTCTTCCAAAGCTTCATCTCTTATCCCACCTTCAAGTCCAAATTTTTATTGTAAGTGTATTTCATGAATAAGGAACGTATTCATGATCTCTTGCTCCGATCGTTTATACAAGCAAGCTTGCATATGATTACGCTAACTGTAACATATTTGGATATGCTTTACATTAAAACAGAATTAAAAATCAAGGCTTTAGAAAAAGCCCCTCTTCCGGCAGCCATAATGGTTACCCGGAAAAGGAGCACTTTATCTTAATCATATCAAAAATAAGTTATAAAAATAAAATACTGATGGCAACTAGAAATATTCCTCCCAGGATAAAGGTGACTCTTCCGAAGAGAAATTCGACAACAGAATGATTTCGAAAATTATTATAGTAATCCGTGGATTCTCTCTCCTGAACCGTAGCTTCCAGGTTCCAGAAGTTTATTTGTGGACTGCTCTTAGCACCCCAGCTACTTAGTCCTAAGCCGGAGGGATTCCCTTTCATACTTGCTAATAATCCAATAACTATGACAATGACTCCTTCCACGAAAGCTACATCTTGCAACTTGTACTCCGTCTGTTCTGCAATAAACCAAGCAACCCCCATACCGACTCCGGCAAAAACCAGTCCAATGATGGACATAATCGAAGCCTTCCTTAAGAACAACTTTAATCGATCCCTTAGACTTAGTTTATCTTCCTCTACTAAATCCATTTGTTTTTTCCATAGCTTCATCACTTATTCCACCCTTCCAATGATTACAAGCTTGTAATATGCTCACTACGTTTACAGTATATCATGAACATAGACCTTGTTCATGTTCTTTCACTCCGATCGCATTCTTACAAGCAAGCTTGTGGAATGCTCACTACGTTTACAGTATATCATATATGGGTATTTGTTACATTAAAACTGAATTAAATGTAAGGATGCGAGAAAAAGCCCCTTATCCGGTTAACACATGGTCATTTGCCCGGACAAGGAGCTATTAATCTAATCAGATTTATTTTTGATTACGTTGCTCTTTCTGTTTTTCTATAAAGCACTGATAACACATCGCTGTATAACAGTCATTACCTCCAATTAGTATCTGTTCACCCTCGGTAATAATCTTACCGTGTTCATCCAGACGGACATTTACGGTAGCTTTTCTTCCGCAGGAACAGATTGTCTTAATCTCGGTAATGGAATCTGCTATTTCCATCAGGCGCTTGCTACCCGGAAACATCTTAGTACGAAAATCAGCACGTAGGCCGAAGCAAAGCACCGGAATGTTATAATCAATCATAATCATGGACAACTGGTCAACCTGATCCTCTGTTAAGAATTGAGCTTCATCTACGATGATAACATCAAACTGCTGAGCCAGTATCTGAAAGCCATGATAGATATCCTCATCCGGAGGAAATACATAAGCAGGAGCTGATAGGCCAACTCTAGATTTTACTACGCCTACCCCATCTCTACTGTCGATTTGTGGTTTGATCAACCAAACCGTCAAACCACGCTCTTCATAATTGAACTTAGTAATTAATGCTTGGGCAGTTTTAGAACTTCCCATAACGCCATATTTAAAATACAATTTTGCCATGTTATTCTTCCTTGTCTGTAGTATCCGCTTGTTAAGCCAGACTTAATTATTTGGTATTTTAAAACATCGTAGTTCTCCCCATGTGAATTAATGTTCATACTAGCTTAGCAAGCCTACCCTTAGAATTAGTTTGTGCCGAGGATTTCGCAGGCACAAACTTCTAGGTGTGAAGATGATCTTTTCTTCACACTATTAACGAGTGCTCTTATCATAAGGGATACCTTCTGCCTTCGGTGCTCTGGATTTTCTGGAGGTAAAGACCAGCACTACCATCGTAGCCACATAGGGTAACATCTTGTAATACGCTTGATTCAGCTCCAGCTTCTGCAAGAAAGGAATCAATGCTACGGAATATGCAAGCGTTCTTAAGAATGCGAAGAACAGCGCCGCAAACAGGATTTTCCAAGGCTTCCACTGACCAAAGATCATAACTGCCAAAGCAAGGAAACCAAAACCGGCAACACCGGTATGTCCGTTAACATTACCATCCATAACGCCGACAGAATAGAAGAATCCACCAATACCACCGAAGATACCGGAAAGACCTACTCCAAAATATCTCATATGATGAACATTAATACCCACGGAATCTGCTGCATGAGGATGTTCGCCACAGGCACGCAGACGAAGACCGAATTTCGTCACATAGAAGATAATTACTGAGATTAATAATAATAGGAATCCAATATAGATTGTGATATAAGTATTTTTGAAGAACAATTCTCCAAGGACAGGAATCTTACTTAATCCGGGAACTTCTCTCATATAGAAATTAATATCTGTTGTAATACCGTCACTGTTGAACTTCATCTTAGCAAAAAGCAAGATTACAGCAGGAATTAACATGTTTAATGCAGTACCGGAGATCGTCTGATCTGCTCTCATATTGATTGCTGCAAATGCTAAAAGCATCGAATAAATCACTCCGGCAACAGCAGCTACCAGCATACCGATTAACAATATGACCTGAGGATTCATTCCTGATTTTTGAACGAAGAATACGGTCAGGCATCCAAAGAATGCACCAAATAACATGATACCTTCCAGAGCAATATTTACGACACCACTGCGTTCACTGAACATACCACCAAGCGCCACTAGTAGTAAAGGAATTGCTACAGGAAGCATATTTTGTACTAAATAATATACAGTATCCATCTTTATGCCTCCTTATCCTTCATTTTTTTATCTACCGGTTTCGCCTCTACAGGCTTCTTCTCCCGCCTCTTTTTGATGAATTTAGCAAAGGTTGCATTCATGATCAACGCAAAGGAGGAGAAATAAATAATTACCGCAATTACGACATCAATAATCTCCGGCTTATATCCGAGTAAGCTGGCTAATGTACCACCTCTTCCGATATGGGAGATGAAAATGGAGGAGAAAATGATACCAATAGGATTGGAGAAACCTAATAGTGCTACTGCAATACCATTGAAGCCGGCAGATGCGATTACGCTAATGGGTTCATAAGTCATACTGCTACCGGCTATTGTGGAAGGTGCCAAAATCGCAAATGCACCACCCAGACCGGAGAGCGCACCGGCAATTACCATGGTTTGAATGGTATTTCTCTTATCATTCATACCTGCATATTTGCTGGCAAACTTATTAAATCCGGTTGCCTTAAGCTCATAACCGAAGGTTGTCTTATTCAAAATAATGTGTAGTAAAACTGCGATCGCTATGGCAATGAGGATGGCAACACTTACATTTGAATTCTTAACACCAAGAGAAGGAATCTGTGCTGTAACAGGCAGATAAGCCGTTCTTGTCTTGGTTGAGATATACATTGTAGCGTTTCCTTGAACAAGCATGTCCACAATATACATACCGATATAGTTGAACATAATTGAGGTAATAACTTCATTTACATTACAGAGAGCCTTCAATATGCCGGGGATAAAGCCCCATATCATACCACCGATCATACCTGCAAGAATACATACGATCCAATGGATAGATGCAGGCATCGGCCACATGAAGCCAACAAATAATGCAAAAAACATACCCATTGTATATTGTCCGGAGGATCCTATGTTGAATAAGCCCATCTTAAAGGCAAAACCAACGGATAATCCAGTCATAAGGATTGGAGTCGCAAAGTAAAATACATCACCAAGTCTTGAAAATCCTCCAAATAATACTCTTCCAAATCCTGATAGAGAATTAGCCGGAAGTGCGAAAATCATAACTAGGAAACCAAAAATCAATCCCAAAGCAATTGCTAGGAGTGCCGCAGTAAAGGAGGAGAAGCCTTTCGTTTTCGTAATTGTTTTCAAAGAAAATGAATTATTCTGCATGTTCGCTCTCCTTTTCTATATTACGTTTTGCACCGGACATATATAAGCCTAGTTCCTGTACGGTTGTATTCTTCGGATTAAGCTCACCAACAATCTCGCCTTCATACATAACTAAGATGCGGTCACTTATATTCATAACCTCATCTAATTCCAGAGACACTAATAGAACAGCTTTGCCCTGGTCACGATTACCTATCAATTGCTTGTGAATGAATTCGATGGCACCAACATCCAGACCGCGAGTGGGCTGAACAGCAACCAACAGTTCATGCTGCTTATCAAGTTCTCTTGCAATTATTGCTTTCTGTTGATTACCGCCGGACATACTTCTGGTGGAGGAGAGAGCACCCTGACCACTTCTGATATCGT
This sequence comes from Herbinix sp., assembly GCA_029239365.1. Taxonomy (GTDB): domain Bacteria; phylum Bacillota; class Clostridia; order Lachnospirales; family Lachnospiraceae; genus Mobilitalea. The sequence continues at coordinate 8,106 of JAQZBA010000142.1, forward strand.
ACTTCTCGATTAATCTATCAGCATATCCACGAATTGCCGGTCTCTTAATAAAACCATTCTTGTGGAAATCCGGCTGCCAATAACGCTGTAATACAATATTGTCTTCTAAGGAATAATCCAAAACGAGACCATACTTATGACGATCCTCAGGAATATGGCTCATACCTGCTTTTGAACGGTTACGAATCGATGCTTTGGTGATATCCTTTCCCTGAAGAGTAATATCACCTTTACTCATCTTGTCGAGGCCTGTTAATGCCGAAATGAGCTCAGTCTGACCATTTCCCTCAATACCTGCGAGGCAGACAATCTCGCCTGCTTTCACTTCAAAGGTCACATTCTTAACCGCATTCTTCTTGCTGGTCTTGGAAGGTACGGTAACGTTCTTAACCGCTAATACGACCTCACCGGTAGGAATATCCTGCTTATCTACTGTAAAGTTGATATCCCTTCCTACCATCATCTTCGAAAGCTCTTCTTTTGTGGTATTCTTTATATCAACAGTACCGATGTACTTTCCTTTACGCAGAACTGTGCAACGATCGGCTACCGACATGATCTCATTTAATTTGTGAGTAATGAACAGGATTGATTTACCTTCTTTTGCGAAGCCTCGCATAATATCCATAAGTTCATCAATCTCCTGTGGTGTCAAGACAGCAGTCGGTTCATCAAATATAAGAATATCGTTATCTCGATATAACATCTTTAAGATCTCTACTCGTTGCTGCATTCCAACCGAAATTTTCTCAATCAGAGCATCAGGATCGACCTGAAGTCCATAACGCTTGCTTATATCAAGCACCTTATCTCTTGCTTCCTTCTTTTGTAGGAAGCCCATCTTATTTGGCTCAACGCCAAGAATAATGTTTTCAAGAACTGTAAAAATTTCTACCAGTTTAAAATGCTGATGTACCATTCCGATACCAAGACTGTTGGCATCATTCGGGTTGCTAAGCTTAACAACCTCTCCGTTTTTCTTGATTTCTCCCTTTTCTGCCTGATATAGACCGAAAAGTACACTCATCAAAGTAGATTTTCCGGCACCGTTTTCTCCTAGCAGAGCATGGATTTCGCCTTTTCGGAGTTGAAGGGTAATGTCGTCATTGGCAATTATACCGGGAAATTCTTTGGTTATATGAAGCATTTCAATTATATAGTT
>JAQZBA010000143.1 GCA_029239365.1 Herbinix sp.
TTAAATCTAAGACGGTACTGCTAACATTGTCATTCGTAGCAGATACTACCCCTGTCGGCTTATGAAGCATAATATATTGGTTTTGTGTATACCCCACCTCAGAGTGATTAAAGACAACCTTGTCCTTACCCAGCATCACCTTAGTCTCAGGTTTTGTACATACCATCTCATTAATCTCAACTCTTCCTTTTCGAACCCATTCCTTGATCTCGCTTCTCGATCCGATACTCATATCAGCAAGATATTTGTCCAGACGTAACTGTCCCGCCATATGATTCTCCATTTCATTTAAAATATATAGTAATAACATTATGAAAACTACGAAGACCGGCCGATAGCGGAGGCTTTGACTTACTATACCCATCTCCAACCAGGTGTGTATTTATTCTTATAACTACCTTTCGCTGCCTTCAGCCAACCTAATGGAAAGTCCCCGACACAGACGAGATACCAACCATCCTCAAGCTCGTCTTCAAGCTCAATGGATTCACCTTTTAGATAGCGGACAACATTAGGATCCTCAACATCTAGTTTCAACAGCTTAGTATATTCCTCAATCGACAAAGCACATCCAAGCGCTTGAGCAGGCTCAAAGCGTTGCTTTTTCATCTCTCCAAGCAGAAGTCCTTGTCGTAAGATCCGAAGACCCTTCAGATCAGGCAAACCTTCCGGCAGAAGATATAACCGGTCCTCATGAACATAGAGCAGTTCCTCCGGTACCGGGAACTTTAATTCCTTGATAAATTCCAACGCCTCCTCGGAAACTGTGCTTTTATTCATGACAGATGGAACCGAGCGAGCTTTCATGCTGTAACTTCCGGCAGATTTTTGAGGCATCTTCTCAGTATCTATTCGAAGGTCATCTTCAACCACTTCCGTAGGTTCATCCACATTTTTATGAAGGAGGGCGATAAAATGTCCCTCTCCGTCCGTCTTATGCGGCCATATTCGAACACAATTCGTTAATTCTTCTATGCGATCCTCCGTAATCTGCGGCGGATTAGACATCTTCTTCAGCCATTGCGGCTTACCCTGATCAAAGCCTTCATAACTAATTCCTGCTATCTTCTGCTGCTGTACCTCCGGAATCGCCTTCACCACATGAAACTGAGGATATTGCTCCATCAAATAGGCAATCGTACCTTCATTCTCCTCCGGAGAAAAGGTACAGGTTGAATAGAGCAGATAGCCCCCTGGTTTTAGCATCTTCGCAGCATCGAGTATAATATCCTTTTGCAATTGACTATAATAATCAACGCCATATTCCTCCCAATTCTTAATCATGGAGGAACTCTTACGAAACATTCCCTCACCGGAACAGGGAGCATCGATTAATATCTTGTCAAAATAACCTTCAAAATAGCTCTCCAATTTGCTAGGAGCTTCAGACAGCACTAATGAATTACGGATGCCTAAAAGTTCTATGTTCTTAAGCAAAGCTTTTGCTCTGGAATTGCTGATATCATTCGATACAAGTAATCCCTCTCCACGAAGTCTGGCTCCAAGTTCCGTACTTTTACCTCCCGGAGCAGCACACAAATCAAGCACTTTATCTCCAGGTTCAATGGGAAGTAGGCTGGCCGGTGTCATTGCACTCGGTTCTTGGATGTAATATAGACCGCCGTAATAGTAGGGATGCTTCGCTGGCTGTTCGCCTGTATCATAATAATATCCATTTCTGACCCAGGGTATTCTCTTAATAGAAAAAGGACAGATGCGTTCAAAATCTTCCGGGGTTATCTTTAAGGTATTAACACGCAATCCACCATAATACGGCTTCGTATAGCATGTTAGATACTCCTCATATTCCTCCCCCAAAAGTTTTCTCATTCTGTCCTCAAATAATTTAGGTAAATTCATCAATTCACTCCATCTAGTTCAATATACAGTCCTATTATTATCTTAGGCTTTGTGCCCGATAACGCGCCGATATAAGATCCAGCTCCTTGCTGAATCTGGCCAGTTCCAGTTGATCTCCATTCTGGTAAATCCGAAAAAATTCATCTTGAATTGATACTACCTCTTGTTTGTTCGCTACTTTATATAAATTCTGTATATTCGTAAGAATATCTGCCACTATGTTTGCTTTAATCGTAAAGGAATTCTGTGCATCCATGATCTCATCTCGTACCACGGACATCTCACGATCAAGGATTAAGATTGCCTCTGCTGCTGAAGTCAAACGTTCTCTGATATGTTCCGGCATGTTTTTCTTATACTTATATTGAATCGAGTGTTCAATCGTTGCCCAGAAGTTCATGGCAAGGGTCCTGATCTGTATCTCCACCTGGAGCTCTTTCTTTCCCTTCAAGGTCTGTACATCATAATATACAGTCATATGATAGGATCGATAGCCGCTCTTCTTCATGTTATTAATATAATCCTTCTCATCCTTAATCTTCATGTCGGATCTCTTGTTGATAATATCCACTACCTTGTAGATGTCCTCAACAAACTGACAGATGATACGGATCCCGGCAATATCATCAATCTTCTCTTCGAAATTCGAGAGATCAAAATTCTTCTTCTGTGCCTTCTCCAAAATACTTGAAATTGTTTTAACACGACCGGTTACCTGTTCAATTGGTGAATAGGCGCCTACATGCTTATATTCATCAATAATATGATTAAATTTAATGATAAGCTCGTCAACTGCCAAGGCGTAAGGATCTAGTATTTCTCTCCAAAGTTGTATCTCCATTTATTATTTACCTCCTAAATACCATGATAAAATATGGCAACTGCAAGAATTGTGCTATTCCTCTTCCAAGACCATTACCATCATAGATAACACAGCAAGTCCTGCTGTCTCAGTTCGCAGAATACGTCTGCCTAGGGTAATCGGATGCAGTCCCGATTCCATTGCTTTCTCAATTTCGGATTCTTCGAAACCACCTTCAGGACCAATAAAAACTCCTACTTTATTATATTTCGGAAGGCTGATCATTATTTCTTTGGTAAACTGCATCCCCTTTGCATTCTCATATGGAATGATATTAATATCGAATGTCTTCGCATAATCGAGTGCCTGGGCATACGTCTGAACCGGTTTGATGATTGGAATCATGCCGCGTCCGGATTGCTTTGCAGCCCCTTCTGCGATTGCCTGCCATCGCTCCAGCTTCTTTTCTTCTTTCTTCTTGTCATCTAGTTTGACAATAACCCGCTTCGTCATAACCGGAACGATCTCAGATACACCAAGCTCCACGGCTTTCTGAATAATAAGCTCCATCTTGTCCTGTTTGGGTAGTCCTTGAAATAGAGTAATTCTGGTCTTAAGCTCAGTATCTGTATCCTTCGTTGTCTGAATATCAGCAATAATCTCACTCTCTGATACCTTACTAATTATACAATAACAGTCTTTTCCTTGTCCATTGCAAATTATGATTTCCTCGCCCTGTTTCATACGAAGAACATTCTTAATATGGTTAACATCCGGGCCGATAATACGTACCGATTGGTCCGTTATTTGATTAGCATTTACGTAAAAACGACGCATGGTAAGCTCCTTGGTCTATCATGAAATATTTGGTAAATTGGATTTCATCCATATCTATTATATATCAGCAAGAACATATGTTCAACAACTATTTAATCAACTTTTAACCATTTCATAAGATAAATCATCACCAAAGATGGAAAGCAAATGTTATGCTATCTATAGTTATAATTATTATTTTAGTTAATAAGTAAGCTAGTCTATCTTAATAATCGACTTCTCTTACTTATGGATCGGAGGATTTATGAATGAAGATTTAATCGGTATTATCGTTTGTGGATTTATTATGCTTCTGCTCCTTGCACTCGCAGTTGTATTACGTTCAGGAAGAGGTGCGTTTCTAATCTCCGGCTATAATATGCTGTCTAAAGAACAAAAAGCAAAATACGATGAGAAAGCTCTATGCCGTTTTGTCGGTAACCTGCTTTTCGTCATTATGCTATTTTTAGGGTTTGCTGTAATAGGTGGTTTCTATGAACTTAACTGGCTCATATTCCTTTCAACCACAATGATATTTGCATATACTATTGGCGCTCTTATCTATGCTAATACTAATCATCGGTTTAAAAAATAACAGACATCATTTTCCTGTTCCTAGCTTACTACCAAAGCTTATTATAACAAAATTTTACCATAATCACAAGCATTGTAGCGATAGAGCTTAAGATTTCTTGCATAAGATATCCTTATCAAATAATTAAATAAATATTGCATGGAATGGAATTATCTTTCTTAAGAATGAATGAAACATAATTCACTTTAATATCGTCTATTCCTTAGACAGTTTCAACATGGCGATACATGCTTTTATTTTGAAGAAGGATTAGTGTGAAAATCACAGATTTTCATACAGCAGCTTTGTGCCTAGGGCCAAAGATTGCAGGTTGTGGGAAAGGAATGTTTATGATTATGAAAAGATTAATTTATATGATACTTACTCTAGCAGCAGCTCTAAGTATCGGTGGATGTTCCTCCGCCATTACTGTGAAGGAGCTTTCCATGATTGAGGAAGCTGAGGGTCCGGAGCAGGAGACGAAAAATCTCCCGGTCGTATCGATAGACACTACCGGGAGTATAGGTTAACAGAGATCCTAATAAATATTTATTTTTGAGCAACAAATGATACCCAATCACCCATTTTGTTCACTTCTAGAATCGTAAAATTATTTAGTATAAGAGCATCTCTTACTGCTTCTTCTTTCATATTGATAATACCTGAGCTGATAAAAATACCACCGGGCTTCAGATTCTCACCGATTACATCAGATAAAGGTATTATGACATCTGCCAAAATATTGGCTACAACCATGTCATATTTCTCATGCCCGATTTTCGTCCGGATTCCATCATCCTCTATTATATTACCGGTTATAAAGCTGAAGTTGTTCTCTTCAATTAATAATTTATTCACTTCGGCATTCTCAATCGCAGAAATGGTAGCATTTGGGTCGATATCAATACCAAGAACAGCCTTTGCTCCTAGCTTTTTAGCAATAATCGATAAAATACCACTTCCGCTACCTGCATCCAGAACCACTGCTTCCGGTGTCAAATACTTCTTAATTCCTACGATACAGAGCTTCGTCGTCTCATGAGAGCCGGTTCCAAAGGAGGTTCCTGGATCAATCTCAATGACAAGATCGCCTTCCTTATAATCTGTAAGCTGTTCCCAGGTTGGCTTGATCACAATTGTATCATCCACCCGAAAAGGCTTAAAGAACTCCTTCCAATTATTAATCCAATCCTTATCCTCTGTCTGGGATACATTGATTATTCCGGAACCAATCTTGGTATAAGCAGACAATTCCAGGAGACCGGCTTTTACTTGCTCCAGTATAGTATCTTTATCTTCCCCTACCTCCACATAAAAACTCACCTGTGCGGATCCGTCATCCTCAGATAACTCCGGCAGAATATCGATAAACATCTGTTTTCTCTCAGCTTCTGTAATCGGAACATTGTCGCTAATCTCAATTCCAACGATACCTAGGTCATTTAGCATATCACTAACCAAATCAACCGCCTCTGTTGTCGTTTCTAATGTGAATTTTGTCCACCTCATAATGAATCCTATCCCTTTCCATACTAAGTATAACATGCCTACCCAACGACCCATGCTGTATCTTTGCTGTAATAACCAATTCATATGTCACAACAGAAAAACGAACATAAATAATGTCCGTTTCTCTGTCTTTAACTATCTATCATACTAGCAATCCATACTTGCCCTTTGGATTCGTTTGTGCCAAGAGTGACTTTTACACTTTGGTTATACAGTTACACTATTTCCAGAATTTCTTCTTACCCTTCTCATTCTCAGTTCCTTCTTGGGCATGCTCACTCTTACCGGTCATAGCCTCATCAAATTTCTTCAAGAGATCCTTCTGTTCTGAATTCAGACTCGTAGGTACCTGAACTACCATAGTCACATAATGATCGCCGCGAACTGCTTTGTTTCTAAGGCTCGGAACACCCTTTTCTCTTAAACGTACCTTCGTATCGGTCTGAGTACCGGGTTTTACATTATAGATTACGTCGCCATCTACGGTATTGATTTTTATATCACCGCCAAGGACTGCCGTTGCGTAGGATATCGGAGTTGTTGAGAAGATATCATAATCCTGTCTCTGGAAGATCGGATGCCTGCTAACCTCAACTTCCACCAAAAGGTCACCTCTTGGTCCACCATTGGAACCCGGCTCACCCTTGCTACGAATTCTGACACTTTGACCGCCGTCTATACCGGCAGGAATTGATACCTTGATTTTCTTCTTGCTGCTGATAAAGCCGGTTCCATAACAATCGGCACATTTATCCTTAATAATTTTACCGGTACCTTTACAATCCGGGCAGGTCTGGACATTACGAACCATACCAAACAAGGATTGCTGAGTATATACCACCTGACCTTTACCACCGCACTTCTGACAGGTGTCTGCACTGGTTCCCGGCTTTGCACCGGTACCATGACAGGTCCCACACTCATCCTTAAGTGCTAACTCCAAATCCTTCTCAATACCGAAAACCGCTTCTTCAAAGGTGATTCTGACAGAAGTACGTAGGTTAGCTCCTTGCATCGGTCCATTATTAGTACGTCGGGATCGTCCACCACCAAATAGATCTCCGAAAATATCCCCAAAGATATCCCCCATGTCCATGGAACTAAAATCAAAGCCACCCGCACCGCCTCCGCCACTTCCATCAAAGGCTGCGTGTCCAAATTGATCATATTGCCTACGCTTATCCGCATCACTTAAAACAGCATAAGCTTCTGAAGCTTCTTTAAACTTTGCTTCCGCCTCCTTATCCCCTGGATTCGTATCCGGGTGGTATTTCTTTGCAAGTTGTCTATATGCTTTTTTGAGTTCGTCATCAGCTGCAGATTTGCCGACACCTAGGACTTCATAATAATCACGTTTATCCGCCATTGTTTTCTTCACCTTTCATAGCTATGCATTATATCAATCAGGAAATTATTCATTTCCTCCTATGTTAAATCGCAAATAGGCAGTCAGTGTTGACCGCCTTTTACGCTATACATTCAATCCTAATAGTAGAATATCAGAATGAGAATCCGGAATAGATATCTTCAGACATCTATTCTGGACTTCATTCTGTATTCAGCTATACAAATCGCATCTTCCCCGGGCTTTCTTCATTATCGAAGAACTACAGAATGAAATTCCAAGTAAATCTATCTGCAGCTCTTCCTCAGAATTAACCTTGGTAGCTGATGCTATTCGTTTATTATACCTCGCGGTAATCTCCATCAACGACATCATCATTATAGCCGCCTGCCTGCCCGCCTGCCTGGCCACCGTTAAATCCAGCACCTGACATATCAGGTCCGGTACCACCAGCACCAGCAGCACCGCTTTGTTCATATAATTTTGCAAATAATGCCTGAGCATCTTCCATTAATTTATCTTTTGCAGTTTTGATATCAGCAACTTCGCCTTCGCTCATCACTTCCGGATTGGATTTCTCAATTAATTCCTTTAATCTTGTTAAATCAGCCTCAACGGTTGATTTTGCAGCAGCGTCAATCTTATCGCCTACTTCACCAAGTGCCTTCTCTGTCTGGAACACCATGGAGTCAGCATCATTTCTTACATCGACTGCTTCCTTACGTCTCTTATCCTGAGACTCGAATTCGGCCGCTTCTCTTACAGCCTTATCAATATCAGTGTCAGATAAGTTGGAACCTGCTGTAATTGTAATGTGCTGTTCTCTGCCTGTTCCAAGATCCTTTGCAGATACATTTACAATACCGTTAGCATCGATATCGAAGGTAACCTCGATCTGAGGAACGCCTCTTCTTGCCGGCGGAATACTATCCAAACGGAATTGTCCAAGACTCTTATTGTCCTTCGCGAACTGTCTCTCACCCTGTACAACATTGATATCAACAGCGGTCTGATTGTCAGCTGCGGTAGAGAATACCTGGCTCTTCTTGGTAGGGATTGTTGTATTTCTCTCGATTAATCTGGTAGCTACACCACCTAAGGTCTCAATAGAAAGAGACAATGGTGTTACATCTAGAAGAAGGATATCTCCTGCACCAGCGTCACCAGCAAGCTTACCACCCTGAATAGAAGCACCGATTGCTACACATTCATCCGGGTTCAAAGTTTTGGAAGGCTCCTGATTTGTTAATTGTCTTACTCTATCTTGAACAGATAACATTCTAGTAGAACCACCTACTAATAATACCTTCTTAATATCGGAAGGGCTAAGTCCTGCATCACGAAGAGCGTTCTGAACCGGCACAACCGTTCTCTCTACTAAATCATGAGTTAACTCATCGAATTTCGCACGTGTTAAATTTAAATCAAAATGCTTCGGGCCTTCTGCAGTTGCTGTGATGAAAGGAAGATTAATATTGGTAGTCGTTGCGGAAGATAATTCCTTCTTTGCCTTCTCAGCTGCTTCCTTTAATCTCTGAAGAGCCATCTTATCGGTGGATAAGTCAACACCATCAGACTTCTTGAACTCATCAATCATGAATCTGGTAATTCTATCATCAAAGTCATCACCACCAAGTCTATTATCACCGGAGGTAGAAAGAACTTCGATTACACCGTCACCAATATCAATGATGGAAACGTCGAAAGTACCACCACCTAAGTCATAAACCATGATTTTCTGCTCATGCTCATTATCAAGACCATAAGCTAATGCTGCTGCGGTAGGCTCGTTGATAATTCTCTTAACATCAAGACCTGCAATCTTACCTGCATCCTTGGTTGCCTGTCTCTGAGCATCGTTGAAATATGCAGGAACCGTAATAACTGCCTCGGTAACCTTCTCACCCAAATATGCTTCAGCATCTGCCTTCAACTTCTGAAGAATCATTGCTGAAATCTCCTGAGGAGAATATCTCTTATCATCAATCTTTACTCTGAAGTCTGTTCCCATATGTCTCTTGATGGATGAGATAGTTTTATCTGAATTGGTAACTGCCTGACGTTTAGCGGGCTCTCCAACGAGACGATCTCCAGTCTTTGTAAATGCTACAACGGACGGTGTTGTTCTTAACCCCTCTGTGCTTGCGATAACAACGGGCTTTCCACCTTCCATAACTGCTACGCATGAATTTGTTGTACCTAAGTCAATACCTATTATTTTACCCATGTT
>JAQZBA010000144.1 GCA_029239365.1 Herbinix sp.
TCGCGGTTACCATAAAGAAGTATTGGAATTACCGCAGGAACGTTTTATGGCAATCGCAATGCACCTGGCGATTCCCGAGGGAGAGAAGAAGCTGGAGTATGCGATGAAGTTCTATGATATATTAAGTGAGCTTAAGATGACAACAGCTACACCAACGCTGGCGAGTGCAGGGACTCCCTTCCATCAGCTAAGCAGTTGTTTTATCTCCGTAGTTGGTGATAATCTGTGGTCCATCTATGATGTGAACGCCAAGTTCTCAGCGGTATCCAAGCACGGTGGTGCACTTGGTATCTATATTGGCAAGGTAAGGGCCTTGAATAGCGAGATCAGGGGATATAAGAATGCCTCCGGCGGAATTATTCCCTGGATCCGTTTATATAATGATACAGCAGTTGCTGTGGACCAGCTTGGTAGAAGAAAGGGAGGAGCATCCATTACCTTGGATATCTGGCATCAGGATTTGTTTGAATTCCTGGACTTAAGAACGAACAATGGAGATGATAGGAGAAAAGCCCACGATATCTTCCCGGCACTGAGTATTCCGAATCTCTTCATGGAGCGCTTAGAAGCAAGGGAGGATTGGTCCCTGTTTGACCCTTATCAGGTACATAAGATGATGGGATATCGTCTAGAGGATTTCTATGATGAAGAGGATAGCAAAGCCTTCACCCAGAGATACCTTGATTGTGAAGCGAATCAAGGGATACCTCGAACCACCTTACCGGCACTGGAGATTATGAAGAAGATAATGAAGAGTGCTGTCGAGACCGGGACTCCCTTCTTGTTCTTTCGTGATACCGTTAACCGGGCGAATCCGAACAAGCATGCAGGAATGATCTATGCGTCGAACCTATGTCATGAGATTGCACAGAACGTTAGTGAATCTGAATTTGTAGAAGAAGTGATAGAGACTGTAGGTAATCATAAGGAGGTCGTAAGACGACTGAAATCAGGAGATATGGTTACTTGTAATCTGAATTCCGTTAACCTTGGACGAGTGGATATTGATGAACTAAAGGAGACGGTACCTCTTCAGATCAGAATGTTAGATAATGTTATCACCTTAAACCAGACCCCGGTGGCAGAGGCGAGAATTACCAGTGATAGATACCGTGCCATCGGACTTGGTACCAGCGGTTATCATCACTACTTGGCGAATCATCATATCGCCTGGGAGACCGAAGAGCATCTTGCAGAAGCGGACCGTTTATTCGAGGAGATTGCTTATCAGGCGATTAAGGCTTCTATGGAGCTCTCTAAGGAGAAAGGAGCTTACCCAGAATTCGAAGGCTCGGAATGGCAGACGGGAAGATATTTTGAGAGACGTGGTTACACTTCTGAGCGTTGGCTTGCTCTCCGGGAGGATGTGAGAAGATACGGTGTTCGTAATGGTTATATTATGGCAGTGGCACCAACCGGAAGCACCTCCAACATTGCAGGAACAACAGCGGGTATTGACCCAATCTTCAAGAAATTCTTCATCGAGGAGAAAAAGGGAAGCTTTACACCTAAGGCAGCTCCGGATCTTAGCGGCAAGAACTTCTGGTACTATAAGGAGGCACACCAAATCGACCAGCTGTACAGCATCAGAGCCTGCGGTGTGAGGCAGAGGCATATAGACCAGTCTCAGTCCTTTAACCTCTATATCACTCCTGAGGTGAAGGCGAAGGAGATTCTGAATCTATATGTAGAAGCCTGGAAGAACGGGGTTAAGACGATCTATTATGTTCGTAACCAATCCCTGGAGATGGATGAGTGTACCAGCTGCTCCAGCTAATACTTGATACGATGTCATAAGTCAGATAAAGAATATAAGAGGCTTTCGCATTAGTAGGTGTTAGGAACAAGAAAGGACAACACACTTCCCTCACACACAGGTTGCCGGACAGCATACTATTATGTATGCCATATTCGAACATAAATGTTCGTCTTTGTCATACATAACAGTATGATGTTCGTCAAACAGTGCATTATGGGAAGTATATTATCCTTCCTTGTTCCTATCTATACTTGTTGTGCGAAAGCCTGATTACATTTTAGATGACTTATGACACCCATACCTTTCTATGTATACATCTGGACTTGCCTTACCCTCATGCGGAATAACGCATCCAGACTTGCCTTACCCTCATGCGGAGTGAGGCATCCGCAATCGGCTAGTCTGCGACATCTGCATACATAGGTACATAGATCCACAGTTCTATATTATCGATAAAATATTGCAAAACGAAATTGCAATTTGACCGAAGAACAAGATATAATAGATGTGTGCTAATGTATAGTGTAGGCACAAAATAAATATTGGGCAGGCATGTGTAGCTGCTTTGCGACATCATGAAGGTTGGTTTGAGATAAGAATATGAACAACTTTTAGAAAAAATGATAGTTATTCTTGATAGAAAGGATATAGGAAGAGAATACGATGATTAAGAAAAAGATATTTAATGAACAGGGTCTTCGTGGTACAGAGTCATTAATCAATGGAAATACTACGAATCTGAGGGAGTGGAATCGTATCAAATATAGCTGGGCGAATGTGTTCTATCGCACAATGCTGAATAATTTCTGGATTCCGGAGGAGATATCTTTGAATGAGGATATCAAGCAATTTCCTTTGTTAACAAATGGGGAGAGGAATGCATTTGATAAAATTATTTCCTTCCTAAACTTCCTCGATTCCATCCAAAGTGAGAATCTCCCGAATCTGTCACGTTATGTGACTGCTCCGGAGGTAGCCTCTTTGCTTAATATTCAAGCCTTTCAGGAAGAGATTCATGCCCAGAGTTATTCCTACATATTAGACACGGTAACCAACCCCGTGACCAGAGACAAGATCTATGACGAATGGCGTGAGGATAAGATGCTGCTGAAGAGAAATCAGTATATTGCGAATATCTATCAGAGTTTTAATGAGGATGCTTCCACCGAGAATTTTCTGCGTACCGTGGTGGCAAATTATATCTTAGAGGGTATCTATTTCTACTCTGGGTTCAGCTTCTTCTATACTCTGGCAAGACAGGGTAAGATGACAGCAACCAGTACAATCTTTAAGTATATTAACCGAGATGAGGTCACTCATCTGGTACTGTTCCAGAATATCTTAAAGGAATTAAAAGCAGAGAATCCTGAGCTCTTTACAACGGAATTGATGAAGGATATCCGAGATATGATGCGAACCGGTGTGGAACATGAGATCGCTTGGGGTCAGTACGTAACAAATAATGAGATTCTGGGAATGAACAATGACCTGATTGATAAATACATTAAGTATCTCGGTAATCAGAGATTGAAGGCAATTGGGCTGGAGGAGCTCTATCCTGAGATTGTGGAAAATCCTATGGCTTGGATTGAAGGCTTCTCTAATCTCAATAGTACCAAGACGGATTTCTTTGAGGCAAAGGTAACGAACTACACGAAGGCAGCCGCTTTTGATTTCGATGATTTAAACTAGTTTAATAATGATTTCCACCAGAAATTCATTATAATTTTATTGGGTGTTGATGAAGCATTTGCGGTAAAATCAGCCATGATTCGCGGTACTCGTTTCTTTTTCTTTCAGGTTATGATGAATTTAAGATAAAAGGGCTATATGCTTCTCCTAATTAATCAGGATTTGAAGCTTATAGCCCTTTGTTATAGGTAATCATAATTATTCTTGGTAGCTTCTTTAGCCGAAAAGACAGAGCAGGATACCGGCTGCAACAGCAGATCCGATAACACCGGCTACATTAGGTCCCATAGCGAACATTAATAAGTAATTGCCAGGCAATGCTTTTTGTCCCTCCACCTGGGATACACGTGCTGCCATAGGTACTGCGGATACACCGGCAGAGCCAATCAGAGGATTGATCTTACCTTTGGTAACCAAACACATGAATTTTCCAATCAGAAGTCCTCCAACCGTGCTGAACATAAAAGCTACCAATCCGAGGAAGATAATACCAAGCGTCTTAGGCTTTAAGAATTCTGTACCAACGGCAGTAGCTCCTACTGTAACACCAAGGAAGATAGTAACAATATTAATCAGAGCATTCTGTGCAGTATCGGATATTCTTTCAACCACACCGGATTCTCTGAAGAGATTACCAAGCATCAGCATACCGATAAGAGGAGCAACGGAAGGCAGAAGCAAGATACAGAAGATTGATACAGCAACAGGGAAGCAGATCTTTTCAAGTTTTGATACCTGCCGTAATTGCTCCATCTTAACTTCGCGTTCCCTCTTCGTTGTAAGGAGCTTCATCAGTGGTGGTTGGATCAATGGGATCAGTGCCATGTAGGAATAGGCGGCTATCGCAATGGAAGCTAATAGATGTGGTGCAAGCCTTGTGGTAAGATAAATAGCGGTCGGGCCATCTGCACCACCAATGATACCGATGGAAGCAGCTTCCTGAGGTGTAAAGCCAAGGATAATGGCGATAATGAATGCAATAGCGATACCGAACTGAGCACCGGCACCGATTAGCATACTGCTGGGACGCGCAATCAATGGACCGAAATCGGTCATTGCACCAATGCCTAGGAATATCAAGGAGGGATAGATCCCCTTCTTAACTCCAAGATATAAATAATATAGAAGACCGCCTACTTCCTTATCACTTGGAGGTGCAGCCATAATACCGGTTAAAGGTAAATTAGCTAGTAGCATACCAAAAGCGATGGGTAATAATAAAAGTGGCTCAAACTTTTTTGCTATTGCAAGGTACATGAAAATGCATGCTAAAACAATCATTACTAGGGACTCCCACGTTAAAGCAGCAAATCCTGACTCTTCCCATAATTTAATCAGTGAATCATAAAACATGTTTATTCCTCCTTGTTGATCTTAAAAATAGGTGTTTAATTATTAGAGTTCGTTGTCTTCTTTTGCATTCTGTTCTCAATTGTATTAATGACGGTAGAGAATATTCGGATTATAGCCCAAAGCACTGTTAGTACGGTAAATACGACTGCCATACAGAAGATTGCAACAAGGATACTTCCAGATAAAGACATATAGTTCACTCCCTTCTTAAAAAGATAAAAAAAGATGGAGAACTTCAATAAGAAGCTCTCCACCCTATAAGCTCAAAACTTGAAACAGTTAAATAACTGCCAACCGGAATTTCGTTAAAATAATAACACATCAAATAGATAGTGTCAATAATATAAGAACTATTTCGATAAAAATAAGAAATATACTTATAAAAATACATAAGTGCCGTCTTTACAATAAAGTAAGTTATAGTAAATCTAATATTGCCTACTATCGACAAAAAATGTTACAATAGAGAGATGAAAAAAATAAATCTTAAGGTAAGCCGATTGGGCTTGTCTATAAACTGCAGCACCAAGGAGATCGAATGAAAGCAATATATCAACTACCGCAGCAGTTCTGGACGGTGTTCAGCTCCAGAAACCGCTATATCTATATGGAGGCCTTGCTTGCGATTTACGATGAATACTTATATAATGA
Organism: Herbinix sp.; assembly: GCA_029239365.1. GTDB lineage: Bacteria > Bacillota > Clostridia > Lachnospirales > Lachnospiraceae > Mobilitalea. The sequence continues at coordinate 5,456 of JAQZBA010000144.1, forward strand.
TTACTTCCTGACGAAGGAGACCTGTATCGGTTTGATTGCAGAGCATTTTTCTGACCGTATCGTCGATATCACTGCTGACGATGAGGATCAGGAAGCAGACGTCTTAGAGCCTATGGCAACAAAGATCTTAAATCGCCTGCTTCGCTTCTCCTGGCTCAAGCGAGTGGAGGATTACAGCTCTTTTAAGACCAATATCATCATTCCGGATTATGCTTCCACTATGATAGAGACGATTAAGAAGATTGGCAATCCTGATTCAGAGGATCAGGATTTATACATACAGAATGTCTATACCAGTATCTACTCCTTCCATAATGATACGAAGGCCGGATTAGAGCTGTTGCGGGCAGCATTGGTGAATACCACCAGACTGAACCGTTCGCTCCAGGATATGCTTCATAATATGGATCAATTCTTCGCTGCACTTCTAGAGAAGGATAATTATGAGGATCTTCTTGTGGAGCATCTGGGTGGCTATGTCGAGACGATTGTTAATCGCAAGTATAGCTTACTGAAGACCAGTGACAATTTCTATATTTATAAAAATGATATTAAGAAGCTGCTTCGAACGATCAGCGAGGATGAAGACCGGCTTAATCTTCTAAAGCATAAAATGATGGCAGAGGGTAAGCAGGAAGAGAAGATTGAAGAAGAATTTGCCAAGGTGATTGATGAGATTGACCGAGGTATCATCAATATGGAGAAACGTATCTCCCATATTGATACGGAGCACAGTAAATATATCAAGGCAACCGTAAGCAGACTTGAGTACCTCTTAAGTAATGATGACAGTATGCAGGGTAACGTGATTGCTCTTCTTAATCTGATGTCGGGAGCTAAGGATAACAAGCTCTATCCTCAGATAGCCTCTACAATTTTGTTCAATGATCCTACGATAATAACGAACGATTCCTTCTACAAGAAGAGAGGTAAGAGGAAACAGTTTGAGGATACAGTGGAGCAAGAAGAGGAGACAGGAGAAGAGCTGACGAAGGAGGATATTCTACGTATCAATCAGAATAAGCATCGTTACAACAAAGCACAGATTGAGGCCTTTATATTGGACCGAATGGTGGGAGGAACCTATTCTACGAGAGAACATGTAATCCAAGACGATGAAGAATTTGAACTTCTGATCCTTGCTTATGATTATAGCATCCGAAGGACTAGTCCCTTCCATGTAGTACCGGGTGAGAGGGGAAGCATCACGAACGGCAGATATTCCTATCCGGATATCATCTTTGAGAAGAACAGCAACCACGTTCAGATAAGCACCTAATAAATGTATGAATCGGTAGGGCGATACCGATGAAGAGAAAGGATACTTATGTTTTCATATTATAACGAACTTCTGGATGAAGATAAGGACGAGCTAAGAGAAGTGATTAAGACCTTATATCATCAGACTTTTATTCTGGAACGCAAATATGATAAAAAGACCGATCGTTATCTACCGAACCGTATGTACAGGAACTGTGAGAGACATCTGGATTTTTTAAAGGAATATTATAAGATTGCTGATATTGATCTGATTGAGAACAGACAATATGGCATCATGCAGATTGTGACTTCGAACCTTCAAGGTGATAAGCTGAGCCGGTTAACGACTATTTTCCTATTATTATTGAAGCTGATTTTTGATGAGCAGATGAATACAGCCTCCAGCTCCATCCATGTCTATGCCTCCTTGAATGAGGTCTATGATAAGATACAATTATTTCGCCTGTGGAATAGCAAATCCATCTCCCCGACTGAGCTGAAGAAGGCAATCGCTGCCTTGAAGAAGTATCAGGTGATAGAGATTACCGATGAGATGGGTGAATTGGATGGTGATACCAGGTTTATCATCTATCCAACGATAAATCTTCTGTTAGATAGCCAGTCAATCGGAGCTATTATAGAACAGTATCAAGAAGAAGGAGAGGTAGTCGAAGATGGACAGATATCAAGCTCTTTCGAAGATGTGTCTGAATAACTGGCATTATATTAATGAAAAGGTTCTAGCTTTTCACGAGGAGATTAATTTCTTCACAGGACATTCCGGTAGCGGTAAATCTACTGTATTGGATGCCCTGCAGATTGTATTATATGCAGATAGCAATGGCCGCGGCTTCTTCAATAAAGCGGCAAAGGAAGATTCGGACCGTACTCTGTTGGAATACCTTAGAGGTATGAAGGTAGTACAGGAGAATAATGAGATCAGTTATCTGCGTAATAAGAATTTCTCCACCACCATTGTATTAGAGCTAGAGGATACCGAGACTGGGAAGGCTCAGAGCATCGGAGTCATCTTCGATGTTGATGTCAGTGTCAACGAAGTAAGCAGACTCTTCTTCTGGCATACCGGTAATTTGGCACCGAACCATTATCGCGAGGGTGAGAAGGTGTTCTCAATCAATGAGTTGAAGGATTATATCGAGAGTAACTATTCCAAAGAAGATTATTATTTTAGCCGTACCAATGAGAAGTTCCGTAATGAACTGTATACCAACTTCTTCGGTGGCTTGCATCCCAAGCATTTTCCGGCATTGTTTAAGAAGGCGATACCCTTTAAGATGGATATGAAGTTGGAGGATTTTGTTAAGAATTATATCTGTACCGAGAATGATATCCATATGGAGGATATGCAGGATAGTGTTGCTCAATATACCAGATTGAAACGTCGGTTGGAGGATACCAAGAGTGAGATTTCTCTGTTAAGTGAGATCAACCAACAATATAGCCGATATGAGAGCTACTCGAATCAGATCGGACAACTGCAATATAACCTGGACAAGCTGGATATCGCTACAGTGGAAGGCAAGCTGGATAAGCTTCAGATACAGCAGACTCAGTACCAAGAAGATACTCAGATCCTAGCGAAGTCTGTAGAAGAATTAGAACAGGAGCTAAAAGGCCTTCAGGAACAAAGAGATGAAGTTACCTTTGCAATCCAGAACTGTGGATATGAGCATCTGGAGGCTGAGCTAATCAGCATCAATCAGATGTTGGAACTGCTTTACCGAAGTAAATCATCCTACGATAAGATCGGTAGTGGACTAAAAAGGTGGATCGCCAGCGACTATTCGGATAACACGTTAAAGACCGGTATTGAACATATGATAGAGTACACAGCAGCTTCAGATGAGATCGAAGAGATAAAGCTGTTACTTGCTCAGATCCGTAGAGGGTTGGAGAAGAATAAAGTAGAATTGACAGGTAAGATAAGTGAGCTTTCTCTTAAACTGAGTGAGACAGCAAAGCAGATGAATATCTTAAAGGGTGGTCAGAAGGCTTATCCGTCCTACCTGCTCGAGGTTAAGGATTACATAACGAAGGAATTGGAGCAGGAATATGAGACGCCGGTCAAAGTCGATATCCTCGCCGATGCGGTAGAAGTGAAGGATGAATTATGGCGTAATGCTATCGAAGGCTATATGGGGAACAATAAACTGAGTCTGGTTGTCCCGCCTCAATATGCTAAGAGGGCAATGGAACTTTACCATAGTCTAGATTCGCAACGGTATTACAAGGTTGCTGTGATTGATACGGAAAGTGTAATTAAGGATGCTAAAGTAGTTCAAAGAAATTCTTTGGCAGAAGAGGTGGAAGCTGACGCTGACTATATTAGAGCCTATATT
>JAQZBA010000145.1 GCA_029239365.1 Herbinix sp.
AAAAAAGGACAGTTATGGGACTGTCCTTTTTCGGAGAAGGTATTTTTGTTACTTATGGGGGTGTAGCAAAAACTATATAATGTATTGGGGTTTACTTGCTTAGTATAGCATGTTATTCGACAGAAGTGTGCACAAACTTTACAAAGTTTTTTCTTGATTTTCGTCAATGTGCACAAGCATTAAGTTAACGTAAAAGTTATTACACAACTGCTACTATACAGCCGATGTTGTTAGCTCTTTACGTGTTGTAAAGAGTGCTTCGAACTCTTCTCTGGTAATTCTTTCCTTTACCATTAGAAGGTCCGCACAAGATTCCAGTACATCTTTATACTCCGTCAGAATGCGTACTGCCTCTTTATAACAATCATCAATCATTGTCTTAACTTCATCATCAATACGGTTTGCAATATTCTCACTATAGCTTCTGGTATGAGCTAAATCTCTGCCGATGAACACCTCATCATCGTCATTATCATAGTTTACCATACCGATAGCATCGGAGAAACCGTAGCGGGTAATCATAGCTCTTGCTGTCTTAGTAGCCACCTTAATATCTTGGGAAGCTCCTGTTGTGATATCATCAAATACTAATGCTTCCGCCGCTCTACCTGCAAGATCAACGATAATCTCCTGCTTCATGCGGCCTCTGGTATGAAACATCTCATCCTTTTCGGGAAGAGGCATCGTAAAGCCTGCTGCTCCGTTACCGGTGGGAATAATAGAGATGGTATAGACAGGACCGACATCAGGGAGGACATGGAATAAGATTGCATGACCAGCTTCATGAAAAGCAGTGATCCGCTTCTCTTTATCCGTGATAACCTTGCTCTTCTTCTCAGTACCAATCCCCACCTTAATAAAGGATCTCTTAATATCTTCAGCGGTAATAAAGCTTCTATTGTCTCTTGCAGCATTAATCGCTGCTTCATTCATCAGATTCTCAAGATCAGCTCCGGTAAAGCCTGCGGTGGTCTGTGCAACCTGCATTAGGTCAACATCATCACCGAGGGGCTTCCCTTTTGAATGTACCTGTAGGATTTCTTCTCTTCCCTTGACATCAGGACGCCCTACAGTAACCTTACGATCAAAGCGGCCGGGTCGAAGGATAGCCGGATCCAAAATATCGACGCGATTTGTTGCAGCCATAACGATGATGCCTTCATTCACACCGAAGCCGTCCATCTCAACCAATAGCTGGTTCAAGGTCTGCTCTCTTTCATCATGACCACCACCCATACCGGTTCCTCTGCGTCTAGCAACTGCATCTATTTCATCGATAAATACGATACATGGTGCATTCTTCTTCGCTTCCTCAAATAGGTCTCTTACTCTGGAAGCACCAACACCGACAAACATCTCAACGAAGTCAGAACCGGAGATGGAGAAAAATGGAACTCCTGCTTCTCCTGCGACTGCCTTAGCAAGTAAGGTTTTACCGGTTCCTGGAGGGCCTACCAAAAGTACACCCTTCGGAATTCTGGCACCTACCTGGATGTACTTCTTAGGCGACTTGAGGAAATCCACGATTTCCTTCAGTTCATCCTTTTCTTCCTCCAGACCGGCTACATTTTTAAAGGTCGTTGTCTTATTTTCCTCTGTCGTCATCTTCGCACGGCTCTTACCAAAGTTCATCACCTTGCTGTTGCCGCCACCAACATTTGCCTGATTAGACAGAAAGGAAAAGAGTACAATAATTATAATAAACACGAGAATATAAGGCAGTACCGAGGTTAAGAACCAACTTGGCTTCGAAATCGGATGTGTCACATAATCTACTCCTGCCTCATAGGCAATATCTTCAATCTGTATTGTATCGGATACATTAAAGTTGGCATTTTCTCCGGCTATAAAGGTAACCATTACTTCTCCGGTCGGTACTTCTTCATTCGGGTATATATCAACAGCCTTAACCTGTTTGTTCTCTATGTCATTCACAAACTGTGTGTAGGAGTATTCTCCCTGGTCACTTAATTCAATATTATTGGATATATAAAATGTAGCAATCACAATAAGCAGAATGATGATATACCAACCATATCCTTTCATCTGTTTTCTCACTGAACAACCTCCTTATATTGCTGTACAATAGAAATTCCTATCTGCTATCTCTATTGCCATATAATTATATAATAGAAAACACTCTTGAGCGTACTCTATTACCTTGCATAATCACAAGCCATTTGATACCTGTGATTTCGTTTCCTTCCTCTATTTAGTTCTCTACAACACCTACGTACGGTAAATTTCTTAAATACTGATCATAATCAAGACCATAGCCTACTACAAATTCATCCGGAATAACAAAACCAACATATTTTACATCTACATTCGTTACTCTACGATCTGGTTTATCAAGAAGCGTACAAATCTCTAAGCTCTTAGGTGCTCTGGTTCCAAGAAGATTCTTAAGATGAGCAAGCGTATGGCCGGAATCTATAATATCCTCAACGATAAGTACATTTCTATCCTGTATAGGCTCATCGAGATCCTTTAAAATACGAACTCTTCCGGTACTTACATGCTCACTGCCATAGCTAGATACCGACATAAAATCCAAAGTCACCGGAATGGACAAACGCTTAGCAAGATCGCAGCTAAAAAATGCGCTGCCCTTTAAAATACAGATAAGATGAACACTCTCACCCTCATAATCCTTACTGATCTGCTCTGCAATCTCTCTAATTCTGTGACCAATCTCTTCCTCGGTTATCATTACTCTTATTTTATGATTCATCATCATTGTTTACCTCCATACCAAACAATTTTATCAACAGTACTTTTGATGTAGCTGCATCTACTTTATACTTTTCACTCATCCGTTCACCTGCTCCTGGGATCCACATCACATGACTTCCATCCGTAATCAGAAGCTGATTGTCCCGTGCTTTATGGGGGATTTTATGATCGATAAAATAATCCTTTAATTTTTTTCGACCGCCGAATGTATTGATTTGAAGGTAGTCTCCTTCTCTTCTGGTTCTTATTTCAACAGCATTCTCTATTTTATCATAATCAAACCACTTCGCACAACTACTTTTCGGGATAGGACAACTATTTTTATAATCAATCAGTTCGGTTTCCAAATACTTACCGGCAAAAGCCAATTCAGTTCTCCCTGGTATCATAATCTTGATGGGTAAAACCGATGACTGCAAGCCATCTTCTTCCTGAACCCGGTTATTCTGATAAATTATAATATCATCATACCCTCTCTCAGCTGTAATCCCATAGGGTAGATTAACCTGCTTACCGACCTGCTTGCGGAGTAAAGTCAGAACCGCCTCCACATGCTTTGCCTCCAGATCCCTTGCTGCTCCGGCTAAGGCTTCTAAGATCATCCGAAGAATTCCCTTTTGAATTACTCTATGCTCTGCCATGAAATCCATGACCGCTAACCGATAGGTCTGACTCTCCACCTTTACCAGTTCATCATAACGACGAATCAGATTGCTATTAAGATAATCTTCAATTTCTCGAAGTGATGCTGCCGCTTCTGTAATATTACCAATACTCTGTGTATTAATCTCCCTGGTTGCATAAGTAAGGATTCGGTTGCGAATCTTATTTCTGCTATAATCGTCAGATAGATTAGTGGAATCCGTAAGGTAGCTGATCTCTTCACTGTTAAGATATTCTTCAATCTCCGTCCGTGATATTCCTAAAAGTGGCCTAATCAAGGTTGCTTCACCTGACTCTAGTCGAAGGATCCTTTTTGGCTCAATCCCTGAGAGACCCCTGATACCGGCACCACGGAACAGATGGAATAAGACCGTCTCAGCATTATCATTTCTATTATGCGCAATTGCTATCTTATTACACTGCTGCTCTTTACAAACTTCATAAAAAGCCTCGTAGCGTACCTTTCTTCCCGCTTCCTCCTCGGATAGCCCTTCTCTCGTTGCAAGCTCCGGGACGTCTACGGTAAAACTACGGTATTGTAACCCTTCCCGCAGGCAGGTGCTCTGAACAAAGGATTCATCCCGGTCTGCTTCCTCTCCTCGGATGCCGTGATTAATATGAACAACAAAAAGGTACAACTCATATTCTATACTCAACCTTTTTAACACATGCAAAAGACAGATAGAATCGGCGCCTCCGGATACTCCTACGACAATTCTGTCTCCCTTCGTAAGCATATTATTCTGTTCCATATATGATTTTATTTTTCGAATCATTGCATCCCTATCTTTGGAATTGAAGTTATTTTGTTTATCATAAAAATGTTACTTGTATTCTAACCCTTTTACCTATATATTTCAATGAAATATTTTCTATTCCTCCTTATTTTAACCATATTCCGGCTGTTATTACCGACATGTCATCCATTGGCACAAAATTACTTTGGGATAGAGTTCGTTCCAGTATGCGATTGGCAATCTCTTGCGGGTTATTGCTATTATTCTCCAGTAGCAGCCGCTCAATGAACTCTTCCTTATTCTCTCCCGGAATGCAATCAAGGACACCATCGGTCAGCAGAACGATAATATCACCTTCATACAGCTTCTTCGTAACAGTATCGTAATCTACACTACCAAACATCCCTATGGGTAAGGTCGTTGATGAAATAGTCTCAACCCAGTCTCCTCGCTTAATGAAGGCTGCTGCTGCACCTATCTTTATGAATTCGCACATCCCGGTGAATAGGTTGATGATGGACATGTCAATGGTGGAAAAGGTCTGCTTATCCGCCTTGAGTACCAGACTTGAATTAATCAGTTTGATTGCTGTCTCGGCTTTAAAACCTGCACTAATCATCTCCTCCAACAATGACATAACCGTCTCACTCTCTTCTCCTGCATCCTTGCCCGTCCCCATTCCATCGGACAGTGCAATCATGAATTCTCCCGTCTCAAGACGAAGGATGGAGAAATTGTCTCCGGAGACATTCTCTTTCATTGCTCTGGCGACTCCGGTAAGCACCTTGAACTTCGTATCCTCTAGGAAGCTATAATTTTCATTTTCCTTAGAAATGACTGACTTGTTTGACTCCGAAGACTTCACTCGTATATCAAGGGTATCAGAGATAAGAATAGCCGCTTCCTTAGCAGTAATGCATCGTCCTCCCCGACAGGAGGCCGTAAGAAAGATCTCCTTCCGCTTATCCTCCCGTTCCAGAATTGTAATATCTTTCACAGTAATATGCTCCTGACGGAGTCTTCGAACCACCCGTTCTTCCTCCGCTCTGGAATCTACCGCCGACTCATAAATCTCTCCTGTTATCCCCTGGATCACGGCAGAAACCTCCTTCAGCTGCTCTGCAATTACCTCCCGGCTCTCTGATATTCTGCTTTGCCAGATCTGATTCAGCTTCGCTATCTCAAAGCCACGATTTGTCTCTATAATAAAATCATCAATACTGATACAGCTATCACGGAAAGACATCGGAATGTCTTCTTCTCTGATCACACCCTTCTTCTCTGCAACCTCGAACATCAGGCTGGCAGCCTGATAGGTCTGCTCAAAGCTGTGTTCCCAGCAGGAGGGGCATTGTTCACAATTCTTACACAGCTTCTCCGAGATTTCTTCAAAGATGCGGTTTATTTCCTTCTGCTTCAGCTTCGTCTGCTGCTCCGTTATGGTATCCAGTGTCTTCGATAGCTTAAGAAAGGATTCGGCGAAAATCCGCATACGCAGCTTGGCTACTTTTCTCAGATTCTGAGTGGCCAGCAGCTCTTGTCTACCCGTACCTCCGGCTGCGTCTACCCGGTAGATCACGCTTCCCGGAAGTAGGCAGAATATAATTACTGAGGACATTAAGGCACTGATTTCCTTCAGACCAAGTTCCATATTTTTATTCATAAGCCCTAAGACAGAGGCAGTTAGCAGATATATCGCTGCACTCGGGAATCTTCCCATCTCCCGAAAGACAGCTGTGATAATACCCATCATGGTAAACACCCCAATATCTTCGATCGGAGCTCCTCTCATGCTTAAGACAAAACCACAGAGTGCAGCTGTAATTGTACCCTGACCGGCACCGTATTTATAGGTAAAGTATAGGATCACAAAGTAGGCAACCGTCTGAGTAGGTGCAAGATATGCACTCTCTATCTCCGGAATCGCATAGAGAAGGACTGCCATTGTCAGCGCCATGCTAACCATCTGTTCATTACTCATTCTAGTGCCCTTCTGCGGCTCCAAAATGTATTCAATGCCCTGGCGAAACATTCCGGCAGAAATATATACAATCAGTCCCTCCAAGACCGCCATCGCAACAGCGTGTCGGATTGACCCTCCCGTGGTAACCTCCATCAACGAAAAGATGGTTACTGCGATGGATGGAAGCAAACACATGATAGGTTTTGGTATATTTTTATCTTTGATTAGTGGGATCTCCATAATAATGACAGAGGAGATTAAGACCAAGGAGTATTTTAATATTCCTGTTGTACTCATACTGGTCAGGATTCCGATGAATGCCGCTGCAAAAGCCCATCCTCCCCCTGCTTTCGATAGATAAGCTGCAGTAAAATACCCAATTGCTAATGGATTCATAGAATAGAAGGCTGCTCTGGCAACCAATAGACCGATAAAGTGAATTAATAATGTTTTTCTTTTCATAGCATTCCCTGCTCCCTTTCAAGTCCCCTTGATGATAATTGTGTTGTCATTATAGGCAGGAGCGAATGCAATCTTTGTCAAAACAACTACAGCAAATCCAATAACTTTTTGACAAGAATTCCGTCATATAGGTGATATTCTCGATTAAAGGGAGGTGATTCAGATTAAGACCATGAAAAAATATCAAACAAAGTGTCAGCTTGCTGACACTTTCGCGCCCGAGCGGGTTGCAAAGCAACTACTTCCGAACGCATTTATGCGTTTATCCGCAGAGGTGTGTCATCCCAAAGTGAACTGCGTTCACTTCTACGGAGTGCTTTCTATCATAGGACGCAATTTCCTATGATAGAATCAAAACAGGGAGTTGTTATTCACAACTCCCTGATAATTACAATAGCGAAGGACGGATTTGAACCGCCGACACCGCGGGTATGAACCGCGTGCTCTCGCCAGCTGAGCTACTTCGCCAAAGACACGAACTTTATTATAACTGCTTTCGAAGTGGTTGTCAACCATTTATTCTTCAGGTTCAAAAATAATATCATCTTCATAAACAAGGCCCAATTTATCCCTTGCCATATCCTCAATGTACTTATCCGTCTTCGTAAATGCCTTGAATTCAGCAATTTCCTCTTTCCGTTCCTGCTCCTCTTGCATCCTAGCTTCAAGTCGGTTTATAGTAATACCCGCTTCATTATTTTCCTGGCCAAGACTTATTCTTCGGTAGGATACGATAGCACATAATATCAGCACAACGAATGCAATTATGCCAATACCTGTCCTCTTTTTATAGCTTCTTCTCATTAACAAATCTCCCAAAGTACAGCAACGCTATTGTTTCCTTGTTTTCAATGTTATTTTAACTGATTTCTTAATTTTTTTCAATCGGAATAATGTATTATTTATTCCTTTCTTTCCTATGCTCAGCAAGAATTTGATAAAATGGGCTAACTGACGAAGAGCAGCCTTGATCGGTGACAGTAAAGTCTGTATCAGCTTCGTCACTATCTTAACCACCCCTTCGCTTATGCTGAAATGGTAGAGAACAAGTCCAAGCAGCATTCCTATCATTGAAAAGCCACGGATGATACCATTATTTTCTCGATAAATCATAGAAAAGATGAAGAATCCGGCTGCTAACCAAAAGATTAGATCTTCTATGGCAATCATTACGACCCCATGCTTAATCAATCTACGAACGATTCTTAGTATATCATATACCACCAGTAAGATAGCACCCCATAGGATGGAAATCAGGAAGAATTGAAGTTCAACTGTGATTGCTTTATTCATGCAAGCCTCCTACTTAAAGAGCCTGCCGAAAAGGGACTCCGAAGATTTTCCACCGTTTGCAGAATCAGAATAAGTAAGGCTGTCGATTCGCCCATCAATATCTACCTCACCCTTCTCAAGGGTCAACCTGTTCACATGCAATTCATTTCCACGTATCATCAGTATACCCTGTTCTGTCTGAAGCAATACCTCTCCTGCATCGAAGGATAGTACATCGTTTACACCCGAGATCATCATATTTTTTCTAGCGATGATATTTAACTTGTGACCCTTAAGAATTGGTTGTTTCTCTTCCATAAAAAAAGCCTCCTCATAATATTCCTAAAAAGTTCTTAGAATGAGTGCTTGCATTCATTCTATGAACGCAAACCTCAGCGTGAAAGTGTTATTCTTTCACTCTGATACCCTAAGAATACCTGTCTTAATAGACCAAGATATATCTTTTTAAGTATATGAGAAGACTTCCTGTTTCATGACGATACCAAAATGATTTTCCATACTTACAGATACTTATAAAGCTCCTTAGCATCATCTTTCCTCGTTGTTTCCTGTACATCCAGAACCTCAACCTTCACTGCCTTTGCACCAAACCCTACTTCAATGACATCGCCGACCTTGACTATTGCAGACGCCTTTGCCGGTTTGTCATTAATCATTACTCTACCTGCATCGCAAGCATCATTTGCTACTGTACGGCGCTTGATCAATCTGGATACCTTTAAAAATTTATCAAGTCTCATAATTTGCCCTCCAAGTTCTGAGAATGAGTGCTTGCATTCATTTAGAATGCAAACCTCAGCTGAAAAATAAAATAAGCAATTAACATGATCAATGTCAATTGCTCTTCGCCTTAAGTTATTTCATAGTTTTATTGCTTATGTGATTAAAAAAGACTGTTTAAAAAACCTGCACCCCAAAGAGACTCGGAATTTAAAACAGCCTTTTCATTTTCAATCTACTATGCGTTGATAACGTCCTTTAAAGCCTTACCAGCCTTAAACTTCGGTGCTTTAGAAGCAGCAATCTCGATCGTTTCCTTTGTTAAAGGATTTCTGCCAGTTCTTGCTGGTCTTTCAGATACCTCAAAAGTTCCGAAACCAACCAATTGTACTTTCTCACCTTTGGTTAATTCCTCTGTAACTACATCGATGAAAGCCTTTAAAGCCTTCTCTGAATCCTTCTTTGAAAAATCTGTTTTTTCTGCA
>JAQZBA010000146.1 GCA_029239365.1 Herbinix sp.
AACTTTAGCCTGATGATATTTGGGATGGATTCCTTCTTTCATGTTTTCACCTCTTTAAGATCGAATAGTTTTATCTATTGGCATTATAATAATTCCAATCTAATAAACAGCTTTTTAATTATAGCACAGGTTTTTGACAAGTGCAATACCTAAAAGACAATTTTGGTCTTTTTGATTGTTTCGATAAATTCAACATTCGTCTTAGTACGAAGGAACATATCAATGATACGCTCTAAGGCTTCCTCGGACTTCATACCTCCCAAAGCTTTACGCATCAAATAAGTTGCTTCCAGCTCCGGTTGGGTTAAGAGGAGATCTTCTCTTCTGGTACTCGATCTCGGAAGATCAATTGCAGGGAAGATACGCTTCTCTGATAAGCTTCGGTCAAGCACGAGTTCCATATTACCTGTACCCTTGAATTCCTCGAATACAACATCATCCATTCTGCTGCCGGTTTCTACAAGTGCAGTTGCAAGAATGGTAAGACTACCACCTTCACGCATATTTCTAGCTGCTCCGAAGAACTTCTTCGGCATATGAAGTGCTGCAGGGTCAAGACCGCCGGATAATGTTCTACCACTGGGCTGAACGGTTAAATTATAAGCTCTTGCAAGACGTGTGATGCTATCCAGTAGAATAACAACATCCTGTTTATGTTCTACAAGACGCTTTGCACGTTCGATTACCATCTCGGATACTCTCTTATGATTATCAGGAAGCTCATCAAACGTTGAATAGATAACCTCAACATTTCTTCCTTCAATTGATTCCTTAATATCTGTAACTTCCTCGGGACGCTCATCAATCAAGAGAATGATCAATTTCATCTCCGGATGATTTTTGTTAATTGCCTTGGCAATCTGCTTCAGCAGGGTTGTCTTACCCGTCTTCGGCTGAGATACGATCATGCCTCTTTGTCCCTTACCAATCGGCGAAATCAAGTCTACCATTCTCATGGACACTCCCGTGCCCGGAGTCTCGAGATGAATTCTCTGATTCGGGAAGATTGGTGTCAGATCTTCAAAACGCTTGCGTTTCTGAGCCTCTGCAGGATGAAAACCATTCACACTCTTAATATATAATAATGCACTGAATTTTTCATTTTGATTACGGATCCTGGTATTACCGGATACAATATCACCGGTCTTTAGATTAAATCTGCGAATCTGTGCCGGAGATACATATACATCATTTTCTCCCGGCAGATAATTGTCGCAACGGATAAAACCGTATCCATCCGGCAGAACCTCCAAAATACCAACCTTCGTCTCCCCACTATCTAGCTGGTCTATCTCACTTTGACTCGGAACAGGTGTCGGTCTTCTATCCTCTCTTCCCGTAACAGAATACTGCTCGTTCGGTTCTATTGTCTCAGAAGTCTCAGTAGTATCGGTAGTCTCTGCTACTTTTACCACTACCTCTAACTGAGCCGGCTCTTCCTCGGAAGCAGCCTTCAATAAAACCTCGATCAATTCACCTTTCTTCAGAGTCGTGATGTTTTTAAGCCCCTTCTCTTTTGCTAACTCTCGCAGATTGGCAAGCGTCATTGAATCATATTGATTACCCATATATTCATCCCCTTTTCTCTTTGATTGGATTCTCTTACGGAATTTTGATTTAGAAGTGATGAAGAAATACTTACACGATGGAATTATCCATAGATTATCCTAATATAATACTTTATTATACAACAGTTCATTTAGAAATTAAAGTATTTTCTTTTATACTTTCATTCCTATATTTTTACTTTATATCTTATTTTATATCAATGAATTATAATACAGTACTGCATTTTTATAAATTATAGAGTTACAGTTCTAACATTAGCCACTTGATTAACCTATTTCATAGTGCTATGATAGCTTTAAACTATTTTTAGGATGTATAAATATAAAATTTTAACAAGGTGGATAAGATAATGAACGTATACGAACAAGCATTGAAAATGCATGAAGAATGGAATGGAAAGCTGGAAATTAATTCAAAATGCCCTGTAAAAACAAGAGAAGATCTATCTGTTGCATATACCCCCGGTGTGGCTGAGCCCTGCCGTGTGATTGCAAAGGATAAGTCAGCTGCTTATCTATATACAATAAAGGCCAACACAATAGCAGTTGTTTCCGATGGAAGTGCTGTACTGGGTCTCGGTAATATAGGTCCTTATGCTGCAATGCCGGTAATGGAAGGGAAAGCCGTTCTTTTCAAAGAATTTGGGGGAGTAAATGCTGTTCCTATCTGCCTTGATACACAGGATACCGAAGAAATCATCAGGACAATCGTAGCGATCGCTCCTGGGTTCGGCGGAATAAATCTTGAAGATATCTCCGCTCCCAGATGCTTTGAGATTGAAGAACGCTTGAAGAAGCTTCTAGATATCCCGGTATTTCATGACGACCAACATGGTACCGCCATCGTAGTTCTGGCAGCCTCCATCAATGCTCTTAAGGTTACAGGCAAGAGGAAGGAAGAATGTAAAATTATAGTCAATGGTGCCGGTTCTGCCGGAATCGCTATCTCCAAGCTTCTTCTTAGCTACGGCTTTAAGCATCTTACTCTTTGTGATATTGATGGAATCATCTCAAAGGAATATAAGAATCTCAATTGGATGCAGGAACAGATGCTCTCGGTCACTAATCTGGAGAATAAAACTGGTACCTTAGCGGATGCCTTCGTTGGAGCCGACTTATTTGTTGGTGTCTCTGCACCAAATATCGTTACCAAGGAAATGGTCGCTTCTATGAACAAGGATGCAATTATCTTTGCTATGGCCAATCCCATTCCGGAGATTATGCCCGACCTTGCAAAAGAGGCCGGAGCCAGAGTTGTCGCTACCGGACGTTCCGATTTTCCGAATCAGGTGAATAATGTAGTAGCTTTCCCCGGAATCTTCCGTGGTGCTTTGGAAGGCAGAGCGACACAGATTACAGAAGAGATGAAACTGGCTGCAGCAATCGCAATTGCAGGGCTGGTACCGGATAGCGAATTGCACGAAGAGAATATAATGCCTCAACCCTTTGACCCTAGAGTCAGTGACGTGGTAAGCGCTGCTGTCAAGACTTATATCAGAAAGTAGAGAAGGTTATGTGGGATCAGAAACGGTATCATTCCCTGGATTATGAGATGAAGCAGTTGTTTGGCAGGAAGATCTATAAGTTATCCCTTAACGGCGGAATGACCTGTCCCAACAGGGACGGTACCTTGGATACCCGTGGCTGTATCTTTTGTTCCGAGGGTGGATCCGGGGATTTTGCCACCGGCTTTCGCTCTGATATTACAGAGCAAATTGAAGAAGCTAAGCTTATGGTTGCTGCCAAATTAGTTAACACTGAGCATGTCGGATACATCGCATACTTTCAAGCCTATACGAACACCTATGCTCCTCTGGATCATCTTCGATCCATCTTCTTTGAAGCAATTAACCATCCTGATATTGTAATTCTATCCATAGCCACCCGCCCGGATTGTATCAATGATGAAGTTCTTGCTCTTCTAAAGGAACTAAATCAAATCATACCGGTCTGGATTGAGTTAGGTCTTCAGACGATACACGAGAGGACGGCGGATTTCATCCGAAGGGGTTACCCGCTTATGGTTTTTGATGAATGTGTTAGGTCACTCCATGAAAGTGGTATCTCAGTTATCGTTCATTGTATTCTGGGCTTGCCAAAGGAGTCAAAACATGATATGTTAAAAACCATGGAATATATATCCACCCTTCCTATTCAAGGAATTAAATTACAGCTGCTGCATATATTAAAAGGAACTGATCTTGGACAACTTTATGAGGAAGGATGTCTTAATGAGGCGCTTTCCTTAGATGCTTATGTCGATATCGTTATCTCCTGTATCGAGCACCTTCCTGCAGAACTCGTAATCCATCGTATTACCGGAGACGGTCCGAAGAACTTATTGCTTGCACCTCAATGGAGCAGTAATAAAAAGCTGGTGCTAAACCGAATACACAGCCAGATGAAGGAACGGGACGCTTATCAAGGAAAATACTACAATAGCCCAATCTGATGTAAGGAGGTTAACAATGCAGTCCGATACTTTTATGTTATATAAGTTAATGATACTATATATTCTAAGCAGAGTGAACTTTCCCTTAACCAATGCACAATTAACCGCATTCATTCTGGAAAAGGAGTACACCAATTATTTTAACATTCAAAGAGCGATCTCGGATTTAATTGATGATGCCTATATCACCACGAAGACCATTCGCAACAGCACCCTGTATCGGATAACCGACCATGGTAATGAGACCCTTCTATTCTTTGATAACACGATATCCTCGGGGATTAAAGAAGATATCGAGGCATATCTTTTAGAAAATAAATATGAGCTCCAAGCAGAAGTATCGACTCAGGCCGAATTCTACCAAGTGAAGAAAGGCGAATTTGCTGCTCACCTAAGTGTAATTGAGCGTGAGGCTTCGATTATTGACCTTACTCTCCTCGTACCTACATTAGAGGAAGCAGAAAGCCTATGCAACAACTGGAAGGAAAAGAGTTCGGATGTCTATGCCTATCTGATGTCTATCTTACTATAGCGCGATTATCACAGAATTTCTATTTGTACCATTACTTCAATATATTAATAACATTAACTCAGAAAGAGCACTCCGATACCAGATAAATAATCTTGCATCGGAGTGCTCTTTCTAATTTAATTCATTCTTCTAGTTTGTAATATCGTTATCTTCTATCACCAAGGACTCCTGAGGCGGAAAGCAGATCTCATCAATGCATGCCCAGATTTCCTCTCTGCCCTGTTTCGATAATGCGGAGAAAGGGAGTATCTTCGTTCCAGGTGTCACCTGAAGACCTTCCTTGATAATTTTTATCTGTTTCTGTATCTGACTACGGTTTATCTTGTCCAGCTTAGTTGCTATTATAACCGGGTAGAAGCCCTGATATACAATCCAGTCATACATACTCTTATCGTTCTCTGAGGGCTCATGGCGTATATCAAGTAGCAGAAAGACAATCTTAAGCTGAGTTGAAGTCTTGAGATAATTCTCAATCATCTTACCCCACTTCCCCTTTGTTGTTTCAGACACCTTCGCATAGCCATACCCAGGCAGATCAACATAATAAAGTGCATTATTAATATGATAAAAATTAATAGTTTGGGTTTTACCGGGCTGACCTGAAGTCCTTGCCAGTGATTTTCGATTCATAAGTGCATTGATTAAGGAGGATTTACCTACATTAGACTTACCGGAGAAAGCTACCTCCGGCTTCTCATTGACCGGAAGTACACTGGTAATGCCACAAACAGTTTCTAGTTCAGCACTTTTTATTATCATCGTTCTCACCCTCACCTATCTTTTTTATCGTAATCCTACATCATTATTAAGTATCCATTTGAAACAAATATATTCAAGTGCTGTCAAATCGCGGAGTAGTTGATGAAGAAGGACTATGTACATCCCATAATGCACTGTTTGAAAGACACGTTGCTGATTTTGTATGACAAAAGCGGACATTTATGTTCGATTATGACATACAAAATCGTAAGGTGTCTTTCAACCTGTGTGTGAGGGAAGTGCATAGTCCTTCATTCCTATCTATTCTGTAATGCGACAGATTTCTTCTTACGCAATTTCGTCTTTGCTTTTTTTGGTGCTGCGTTTTATAATCGGTTTTCTTGATACTACTTCGTCAGAAAGTACAATCGTTGGCTTCTCGATACCAAGTACTGCTTCTCTGGTGATGATGCATTTGATCGCCTTCGTATCAGATGGAAGGTTATACATGGAATCCATCATAACATTCTCCATGATAGCACGAAGACCTCTTGCACCTATCTTTCTCTTGTAGGATTGCTTCGCTATCTCATCCAAAGCATCTGCTTCAAATTCCAGCTCAACACCGTCAAGTTCAAACAGCTTCTTGTATTGCTTTGTGATTGCATTCTTTGGCTCAGTAAGGATTCGAACCAATGCCTCTTCATCCAGCATATCAAGCGCTACCGTTACCGGAACACGTCCTACGAATTCGGGAATCAGACCAAACTTGATCAGATCCTGAGGCATTACCTGACGGAACAGTTCACCTACATTTGCTTTATTCTTCTCAACGATCTGAGCATTAAAACCAATGGATTTCTGACCTGTACGAGCCTCAATAATCTTCTCCAGACCATCAAAAGCTCCTCCACAAATAAATAGGATATTCGTGGTATCGATCTGAATGAATTCCTGGTGAGGATGCTTTCTTCCACCCTGAGGAGGAACAGAAGCTACGGTACCTTCCAGTATCTTTAAAAGAGCTTGTTGTACGCCTTCTCCCGATACATCCCTGGTAATCGAAGTATTCTCAGATTTTCTGGTGATTTTATCTATCTCGTCAATATAAATAATTCCAAATTCTGCTCGTTCGATATCAAAATCTGCTGCCTGAATGATTTTCAGAAGGATGTTTTCTACATCCTCACCTACATATCCAGCCTCGGTCAGCGCAGTTGCATCTGCAATTGCAAAGGGTACATTCAATAATTTAGCTAAAGTCTGAGCCAAAAAAGTTTTACCGGAACCAGTGGGGCCAATCATAAGAATATTACTCTTCTGCAGCTCTACATCCAAATCCTTTTCTGCTAGTACTCGTTTGTAATGATTATATACTGAGACCGCAAGAACCTTCTTTGCTTCTTCTTGTCCTATTGCGTGTTGGTCCAAGAAAGCCTTAATCTCAGCTGGTTTCAATAAATTGATATCCGAATTGACTAACGGTTCGCCTTCAAATTCTTCTTCAATAATCTCACTGCATATCTCGATACACTCATCGCATATATAGACACCCGGTCCAGCAATTAGCTTTCTTACCTGATCTTGTGTTTTATTGCAAAAGGAGCATCTCAGTTGTTTTCTGTCATCTACCTTTCCTGCCACTGCCTTATCACCTCTTTTCTCTGCTTAGCAAAGCATTACGGCGATACAGGATTATCTGCTTACCAAAATTCCATCGATAATACCGTATTCACGAGCTTCTTCAGCACTCATATAAAAATCTCTTTCCGTATCAACCTCAATAATATCGATTGACTTGCCTGTGTTTTTAGCAAGGATCTCATTGAGCTTTCTTCTTGTTTTAATAATATTGTCAGCCACGATCTTAATATCGGTTGCCTGACCTTTTGCACCGCCGGAGGGTTGATGAATCATAACCTCTGCATTAGGAAGCGCGAATCTCTTACCCTTTGCTCCACCGGATAATAAGAAGGCACCCATACTTGCTGCCATACCGATGCAAATGGTAGATACATCGCATTTGATATAATTCATAGTATCATAGATAGCCATACCTGCGGTTACTGATCCACCGGGGCTATTGATATAGAAATTGATGTCTTTACCAGGGTCCTCTGACTCTAAGAATAATAACTGTGCTACAATTAAGCTGGCGGTAACATCATTTACATCTTCTCCGAGGAAAATAATTCTTTCCTTTAATAATCTGGAATAAATGTCGTAGCTTCTCTCACCACGGCTTGTTTGTTCTATGACATAAGGTACTAAACTCATACATTTATCCTCCTTATCTAACTATGCTTTGTCTTTTGGTTGCTTATGCTTCTTTTGCCTCAGCAACAACAAAGTCAACTGCCTTCTGTACTGCGATATCAGCCTTAATCTGCTCTTTTTCCTTCTCGCCGATTAATTCTTTTAATTTATCTGCTTCCATCTGATACATGGTTGCCATCTCTGTAAGTTCCTTCTCCATATCCTCATCGGATACTTCGATCTTCTCTGCCTTTGCTACTGCTTCTAATACTAATCTGCTCTGAATACGCTTAACAGCCTGAGGCTTTAAGCTCTCCATGAATTTCTTTGCATCCATTCCTGTGAACTGGAAATACTGCTCGATGGAAAGTCCCTGTTGCTGTATTCTCTGTGCAAAATCCTCTGCCATCTGATTCACCTGTGAAGCAATCATAGGCTCAGGAATATCCATAACAGACGCTTCGATAATCTTATCAACTACTTCGTTTTCCTTAGCAGTCTTAAGCTCTTTTTCCTTATTTTCCTTAATTGTAGCCTTGATATTCGCTTTATATTCATCCAAAGTATCAAATTCAGATACATCCTGAGCAAAATCATCGTCTAATTCAGGAAGCTCTTTCATCTTGATCTCTTTGATTGTAACCTTGAATAATGCCGGCTTGCCAGCTAATTCCTGTGCCTGGTATTCTGCAGGGAAAGTAACATTAACCTCTACTTCTTCACCGATTGCCTTGCCTATTAACTGCTCCTCGAACGTATCAATGAAGGAATGGGAACCAATGGTAAGAGAGAAGTCCTCGCCCTTGCCACCTTCAAATGCAACACCATCTACAAAACCTTCAAAGTCGATGACTGTGATATCTGCATCCTGAACCGGTCTGTTATCAACAGTGATGGTTCTGGAGTTTTGCTCACGCTCTTTGTTGATCTGAGCCAAAATCTCATCCTCAGCTACTTCAACTTCCTTCTTATCAACGATAATTCCCTTATAGGTGCCTAAGGTTACTTCCGGCTTTAATGCAACTTCTGCAGTAAAGATAAAATTCTGTCCTTTTTCGATCTGAACTACATCAATGTCAGGTCTGGATACAATCTCAAGACCACTTTCACTTGCAGCCTTCTCATAAGCCTCCGGAATTATCTCGTTAGCAGCATCCTCGTAGAATATGCTTGCGCCATACATCTTTTCGATCACTGCACGAGGAGCCTTACCCTTACGGAAGCCCTGAACGTTGACCTTATTCTTGTTCTTCTGGTATGCTTTCTCTAAAGCACCTTCAAATTCCTCAGCGGAAGCCTCTATTGTAAGCTTTGCCATATTCTTCTCCAATTTTTCTACCTGTAAACTCATTTTGAATCCTCCTAGTATATTGGGACAATTTATGTCCCTATTATTTCACCTGGAAGAGTTAACTTCCAAGTATATTCTGTACGTTACTTTTTGCCATTTATGTTCATTCCATACGTTAGCTTCGCAAAAGTACATCTTTATCTGCGGCTGCAGACATTTTGACATTAGTATATTATAACATAGGGCTTCTGT
>JAQZBA010000147.1 GCA_029239365.1 Herbinix sp.
TGCTTCTTCTGCTGCTTCTTCCGCTGCTTCTTCCGGAGCTGCTTCTTCTGCCTTCTCCTCGGAAGCTGCCGGATCTGTTGCTGCTACATCTGTGCTCTCTTTTGTGCCACAGGCAGCCAGTGAAAATACCATTGTTGCAACTACGATGAGTGATAATAACTTTTTAATCATTTTGTGTTCTCCTCCTTGTAATTTAAAGTACTTGTGTCTCAAGCACTTCTGTCTCTTTATAGTAACCGGGGTTGCAGCCTCGGTTAGTCACGAAATACAATTCCGGTGTCAGTGCCCATGGAATCGATAATCGCCAGGGATTCAACTCTAACCCCGCTATCTCGAACCAGCTTGCCACCATCCTGAAAGCCCTTCTCAATCACGATTCCGGCTCCTACTAAGGTAGCACCGGCATCCTTGATCAGATTAATCAAACCGATTAAGGCAGCACCATTTGCCAGAAAATCATCAATCAAGAGTATCTTATCCTCCGGTTTTAAGAAATCCTTTGAAACTATAATATCATAGATTCGACCATGAGTATAGGATTCCACCTGGCTAGTATAAACATCTCCGGCGATATTCTTTGTCTGGTTTTTTTTGGCAAAAACCACCGGAACATTAAAATATTGCGCTGCAATACAGGCAATTCCAATACCAGACGCTTCTATTGTAAGAATTTTTGTAACTGTCTGATCAGCAAATCTGCGTTTGAATTCCTTGCCGATTTCTCCAAATAACGTGATGTCTAATTGATGATTTAAAAAGCTGTCCACTTTTAATACATTCCCGGAACGTACTTTTCCATCCTTTACAATTCTATCTTTTAATAGTTGCATTTGATTACCTCTTCATATTTTAATGTGTTTAGGATTAACTGATTCCTTAATACCTTCTAATCTTATCTTGTCTTTCGACTTTTTACAATTTAGCAAAATTAATAAGTATTATTACTATTATTAATATAAGCCCCCAAATATATGAATTTCCATCCATTATTATCCTATATCTTGTATAAGAGTAGTCAATACCTACGCGACCTACCAACCGCTTATGTAACCTGTATGCTACTCTCACCAGTCCTTCGGTTGGTCGAGATTATTCTCGGCTCAATAACACCGTATCATACACCGATCTGTTTTACAAGAACTTAACAAAAATACTCTACGCCACACTCAAAGAATATGTTATGATTCTTTTATAACGATAAATATCTTACGAGACCCGAACTCTCTATTGTATTATACGATATATAAGAATGAGGTTACGATATGAAAAAGAAAACGAATGATTTCTATTCCCTATCAAGACAAAATCAGAATAAGCGTCTCAAAGAAATTACCTTAGTTTTCTTAAAACTTGGTACGATCGCTTTTGGCGGTCCTGCGGCCCATGTCGCCATGATGGAGGATGAGATCGTCAAGAAGCGCAAATGGCTTACTAAGGATAAATTTCTAGATTTGTATAGTGCTACCAATTTACTCCCCGGTCCTAATTCAACTGAACTTGCCATACACCTAGGTCTTGAACGTGGAGGATGGCGAGGCCTTATCTTAGCCGGCGGCGGCTTTATACTGCCAGCTATGCTGATCGTTATGTTGGTGGCAAGCCTATATTCTAGATACGGCTCCTTACCAGAGATATCAGGTATCCTGTATGGAATTCAACCGGTTATTATTGCTATCCTCCTCCAGGCACTGATTCGTCTAGGCCAATCAGCGATTAAAAGCATCTCAAAAGGAATCCTCGGTATTATTGTCATAATCCTTTCTTTCCTGGGATTGCACGAGCTTATACTCTTATTCCTGGCCGGAATTATTATGATGCTTCTTACTAACAGCACTAAGTTGAAACAGGGAGGTGCCAGTTTACGTAGCTTCTCGCCGTTCTCTGCTCTATTCATCGGCGGTACAGTATCTAACTTACTATCCGATGGCAGTTCTACCGATAAAGCGATGGGGTTATCCGGACTCTTCCTAACTTTCTTAAAAATAGGTTCTGTGCTGTATGGCAGCGGATATGTATTATTAGCCTTTCTGGAATCGGATTTTGTTGAGCGCTATGGGCTCTTATCCCAGCAGCAGCTACTAGATGCCGTATCGGTCGGACAGATTACCCCTGGACCTGTATTTACCACCGCCACCTTTATCGGCTATCTTATCTATGGAGTCTGGGGAGGAATTCTTGCGACTGTAGGTATCTTTCTTCCTGCTTTTATACTCGTTGGTCTGGTGAATCCCTACATTAGCCGTCTGCGAAGCTCCTCCTGGATCTCCGGACTCCTAGATGGTATTAATATTGCCTCCTGGGGATTGATGGCTGTAGTTAGCTGTAAACTCGCGATTGCTGCCGTCGTTGATCTCCCCACCATCCTTCTTGCTGTTGCTTCCTTCTTCTTGGTATTTCACCTTAAGATTAATTCCGCCTGGCTGGTCTTTGGCGGTGGACTAATAGGCCATCTAATCAATACTTTTATATAGAACTTACCAATAGTTCATACTCCTCCGGCAGATATAACTTCATCACCCGAAGCACCCTGAGGGTATTCCATCTGCTGGGTAATCCCGCCTTCTCCATATCAAAATACACGAGACCGGAGATTCTGCTTGGTACATTCCAACGGTTATTTGCCTTCTTTTTACTTATCATTATCTTTAACGCTTCCTCCATCCTGGAATCATAGCTTCTCCCCACGGATTGGAAATAATCAAGGCATCGGAGGAAGTCATATTTCCATCGACAAGGATAGGACATTGTAAGCATCTTTTCATGAATAATCTCCCCCGTTCTCTCAGAACGGAACAGTCTTTTACGAAGAATGAACTCTTCTGCCTTAGGCACCGAGCCTTTGATCTCTTCTAAACGATAAGTATAACCATAGGCTTCATAGTCGCGAAAAGCCTCCAGGACAGTAAGCGTGGTATGAAGAGAGCTTTTAGAATCTTCTCTGGGCCAATTACAGTTCCAACCACCATCGTCATACTGCTTTGCTAAAATATAATCCACAATCTCTTCTAATTTCTCAGAGGTGATCAACGCATAACTGCAGATACCAAGAATCATTGCCGCCACACATAGGTCCACGTAATAATTGCGTTTTACTTCTCCTCTGTTATGCCACATGCCATTAAGTAATACCCGGCTGCTTGCGACAAAATCCGGATGAGTTCCCGGAAACCCGAAGTCCTTCAATTGAAGTAGTGTATAGTGGGTTGAGATCCATTTCGGTGAATACAATCCATTCCCCCAGATTCCTGTCTCCTTATTTCTCATATCCAGAAGCTGTCTCCCCCAACCATTCTCTGCAATCGCTTTTTGGACATCCTCCAACTGTTGCTGACTCACCTGTAACAAATCTCTCATGACCTGGTATCGGATTGCTATATCCCCTTCCATCAACCATTCCATTACTGCTCTTTCTCCCATACTATCCACCCCTTACTAATAAATATGTGACAATCAACGGATCCCTTTCTTCTTATCCTTAATGAATCTTGCTTTAACGATTCAACAATTCACTTATTATGAACAAAGAAAGCCCTCCAAGGATACTATCTGTAATAATCATCCGGAAGGCTTAGCAAGCATTATGTATGGTCTATGACACCCGACCAACTTTAGTTACTTATTTATATTTTAACATCTTGTCCAAGCGTTGATGAAGCCTTGCCAGCTTCGCGAGCTCCGCCTCCTGATATACAGGTCTGCCGGACATATAATATTCTACTGTACCGTGATTATTCTCCAGCTGGTTCTTACCTACCAATATCCTTTTAAGATAATTGACAGTACCTACACTGCCATCAATAAAAGCTACCTCTTTCGGGAAGATTTTACGATACGAATCTTTGAAATAATTAAAATGGGTACAACCAAGAATCAAAGCAGAGTAGTTCTGCAGATCATAAGAAGAAAATTCTCTCCTCAGATACTGATTGACCTCTTCTCCTTCAAATTCTCCTGCTTCAGCGAATTTAACCAGCCCGGGCAATGCCAAGAGGTCAACACGATGGTCATCATCAACCTGCCGAATTAAATTACGTAATTTTTCTTCTCTTACCGTAACCGGAGTAGCAATAACCATAACCCTTTTACCATTACTTCTTGCAACCGCTGGCTTTACCGCCGGCTCCATCCCCAGAATTGGGAGCGTATATTTGTTCCGAACATAATCACTCGCTGTACTTGTTGCCGTATTACAAGCGATAACCACTGCCTTTACTCCTTTACCTACCAGGAAGTCCACTGCATGATCAACATATCTGATAATTTCTTCTCTTGTCTTCGTACCATAGGGCACATTGTCTGTATCAGCATAATAGATATAATCTTCCTTCGGCAGGGTAATCAAAGCCTGATGAAGAACCGTAAGCCCGCCGATGCCGGAATCAAAAATTCCTATTTTCAAAGTCAATACTTCCTTCCGATTAGTATAACGAAGATGCTCATAATAAATTCTACAGAATCTATATTAATACGAAAAGTCAAAAAAGCAAAGCACAAATTACCGGACAGTTACCTTTTTCCCATATTGAGATGCTCTTCTATGATTAATACAGCTGCTTGTTGATTAGAATCAGTCTGATCTCGTGAGGTTTTAACTCTGCGTAATAATTAAGGAAGTTGTTGCTTACCTCAAGTGTTGATTTGGTAATCAGTGGCATAGATCGGCCTTTTAGGACATTAATTTCTTCCTCAGAAGTGAGCGGCAGTGCTCCCATCCCTACCCATTCATCGAAAGCGCTTCCATATTCCCGGTTCACAATATGCTCGGTCAGTACGTACTTTCCATTGGCAGCATTCGTGATGGAGAATTCATAATCGCAGGGTTCCGGATTCACAAATGCATTGTAGCGTTCTAAAAATGTAACATTAAATAAGACGCCTTGACAGTACAGTGGTGAGATATGAATGTAATTATAAAGAAGGATTGCATAATCCCCCTTCTGGTTGGTGGTGACGAAGTAACCTTTGCCGCTATCGATTAAGGTGTTCATCAATTTATTCAAAAAGACAAAAGCATAATAGGCCGGTTTCTTGATGCCATGATAAGCGAACAGACCCATCTCCCCATGAAATAAGTCATTGTCATAGGGAAGCTCCTCTAAGGTATCGGATAAGCACCAATTGCCAAAACTGTTGACCTCATCATAGTTCTCCAAGATATTCTTCACAATATAAACAGAACGGTAGCAGGTATCATTCAACCAGTCTCGATGAGAAGCAGAGGAAGCCCATTCTGTTATATAAATAGGAAGCTTCGGGAAGCTAATCAATTTCTGCTTGATTGTTGCCAATATATCAGCCATATAATCCGGATCTTCAGACAAAATCATCTTATCACTTTCCGCATACTGGGCTTTGATTCCTCCTAAGGTCATCTCCGACAAGCTCGAAGTCTTAACCGGATAACAGTGGATATTATAAAAATCCGGAGGACAGTTCGTCTCAATACATCTCGCAATAAAATCATAGTATTCACTGATCTCGAAATTAACAGACCCATAGGAGGGTGTACCAAACAGTAATTGTCGGTCACAACGTTTTACACACTGATAAGTGCTTCTATACAACTCATAGGCTACCTCGTTGTTCTCAAAAGCAAATACATAGGATTGAAAGGGTACATTCCAGAAGGTAAATAGCCAGGTACGAACCTCCTCAAGGCCATAACGTTCAATCATATGCTTGGTCAAGCCAGTGATTAAAAACTCCCAATTAGCTATGTTATTCGGTTCACTAAGGATTGAAGGATTATAGAAAATAGTATTATTCGGATCCTTTGCTAACAACCTTGGCATAAAGGATAGTTGTATAAGCGGCTTTAGCTTGATGGACATCAGAAAATCCAAGATCTCGTCCACATAATGGAAGGTAAGATACGGCTTCCCTGCGCGGTCTTCGTTGTACAGCATCATGGCATCATCGAGAATTCCATGGAATTTGACATGATGAAATCCGATCTCTTTTTGTAGTTGGATTAATTCCTTTTGCACCCTTTCTAACAAAAACTCTTTTGCTCGTCCCACTCCGGTAAAGGTCTTAAAGGTATGGACCAAATTCTTCTTATAATCATCTGCCCTTACCTCCACCGTCTTACAGAGCACATTCCGAAGGAGATTGCTGGGCTTCTTAACATTCTTGGTGTCCAAGTATTCTCCAAGTTTATTCAGATAATCCAGCTGTTCCATTACTAAATAGCCTTTATAATACTGCGTACTGAGTATACTTGCTTTTTTCGGTACCAGTTCCTGTTTGTGCTCCTTGCGGTATAACTTCGGCAGCATTTCATACTTCTTCTTGAAGCAGTCTACAAAATACCTGCTGTTCGCAAAACCATTATTGGCAGCGATTTGCTCCATCGTCAGATTGGTGGTAATAAGGTCATTCACTGCATGATTCATACGTATTCCTGTAAGATAATTGAAGAAGCTGACTCCCATATTAATTTTAAAAAAGTGGGAGAAGTAAGAAGGAGATAAAAATTCCTTCTCAGCAATCTGCTCTAATGTTATATTCTCCATATAATTTGTATTCAAATATTGGATGATGGCACGAAGCCTCTGCAAATGTTTCGAGTTCTGACTCAATTGATTCTGATCAAAGCTCCTGAAATTTTTAATCAGCTCTAATACTATCTGATACGCCAAGGATATAGTGAGTAGATCATTATGCTCCGTATCATTATAATTAACATAAATCAATTGGGCGATAATTCTCTTCAGCTCAACATACTTGGAGGTATTATGATAAACCGAGGAATTACAATGAAAGAAAGAAGTCTCATCCAACCATTTTTTAAAATAACCGTAATTAATCTGAAGTACTACAGTAACATTATCCTTACTGACAATTTCATGAACTTGATTGCTGTTAATAAGAATAATGTCATCCTCAGACAGATGAAAAGTCTCTGATTCTACTACGATTGTTAAGTTACCACTTAAAACTAAAAATATCTCAATTCTGTTATGCCAATGTCTGGGTTCTTCCGCAATATTATGAATCCCAATGATAATTGGCATGTCCTCAGTAAATTCAACGTTTTCCTGCATTATTTATTTCTCTCCCTTCATAACTTAATGTATTTTTATATTTTTTTTCCATGATATTCTAGTATCTTATAAAAATAAATTGAAATGTTTTACTAAACCGATTAAAAACATGTAGAATCTTTTGATTAGTGACTTAACTATATCACGTCCAGGAAATAAGTACAACCAAATTATGTGGATATTATAGCATAAAAACTATATAAAAGCATGGTATACTTTTTATCGCCATGTTAAAATGTAACAATAATAATGTTTTTTCGGGGGAGTTAATAGTGGTTTTGAATAAAAACAGATAAAAACACTATTAAAACAAGAATTTAGCAGTTTGTTGCTATCCAATGATCTAGACATAGTAAATAGGTATTGCACGACAGCAATAGCGAAAGGTGGGGGTGCCGCCAATCTTTTTTGTGCATCGCATAATGTTTACTGTGTTTATATAAAAAGGTAAAGGTCAGGCACAGACCTTAATCTAAAGGAGGGTAAATATGTTAAGAGGTAAAAAATTCACCGCCATTCTACTAGTTTTAGTAATGGCACTTGCAACTGTATTATCTGGTTGCGGAAAGAAAGAAGAAGTTAAAACAGCAGAACCTACAACTGCTCCTGCAGTTGTGGAGACAGCAGAACCCACAGCAGCACCTGTAGTTGAGGAGACACCAGATGCTGATCCCAATGCACTTCCTAGAACTGAGACACTTTATTTCGGTGGTCAGCAATGGGGTACTGTTAACGGTTGGAACCCATTAGGCGACAACAATAACAATTCCATGGCTTTATCATCATCAGGCAGCGGTTCTCGTACTGTTACATTTGAAACATTGTACATGTACAATTTCCTTGATGGTTCCATGACTCCTCTGCTTGCAGACGGTGACTACACATGGAATGCTGATATGACAGCGATTACAGTTAAGATGAACAGCGCAGCTAAGTGGAGCGATGGTACACCTGTAACAGCAGATGACGTAGCTTATACTTTTGATACTAATCTTAAGATCGCTAATAACTCAGGTAATGCAAATAAGCCTTATATTGCATCTGTAGTTGCTACAGATCCTTCAACCGTAGTTATCACAGCTACTTTAAATGAAGAAGGCAAAGCAACCAATCCTTTAATGTTAGTAAACTTCCTCGGATCCTTATATGTTGCACAGAAAGCTTGGATTCAGACTGTTGAAGCTCGTAACAACAACGATGCAACTGCAATTAAAGCTGATCCTGCTGAAGATGTTGTTTATTCAGGACCTTACGGAAAATACTATGCAGATGATCAAAAAGTTGTATTCAAACGTAATGATGCTTACTGGGGCCAGGACGCTTCCGCATGGGGCAAACTTCCTGTTCCTAAGTATCTTGCACATACCATTTATGTTGATAACCCAGCTACCGAAGCAGCGTTCAAAGCAGGCGAAGTTGATGTTGATCAGCAGTTCATTCCTAATATCCAGGATCTTTGGTTAAAATCCGGCCTCCCGATTTCTACATATATTTCTGAGGCTCCTTATGGCATTTGCGTTAATATGCCTACCGCTTTCTTTAACCTTGAGAAACCTTTACTTCAGAACATCGCAGTTCGTAAAGCTATCGCATTAGCAGTAGATTACGATGCAATCAATGCAAACGCTATGACAGGTCAATCACCTACATTTGCTGCAGTTCCTCGTTCTTTGATGAATCCTACCGATGGTGAGCAAGCTACCTTCGATCATGATGCAGTTAAAGATCTTCAATGGGCTGGTAATGACCTTGCAGGTGCTAACAAAATTCTTGATGACGCTGGTATCGTTGATACCGACGGCGATGGCATCCGTGAATTAGATGGCGAGAAGCTTTCCTTCATCGCAGCTTGTCCTAATGGTTGGACTGATTGGCAGGCATCAATTGAGATCGTAGCAGCTGCTGGTAAGAATATCGGCATCGAGATTACTTCTCAATTCCCTGAAGCAGATCCATATTTAACAACTGTAACCTCAGCTCATCAGCAGGATTATGATATCTTC
>JAQZBA010000148.1 GCA_029239365.1 Herbinix sp.
AAAAAGATACTGGTCATAATTATGTCATCTGTCGTTGTGCTTACCGTGATCAGCGGTGTTGTCTTTATCAAGATAACCAGAGCCGATGGAGCCGCCTATGGCGGTTATGATATCGCCCAAGCCGTTGAGCTGACCCCGGATATGGACAGCAGCGAAGCTTCAGATAATAATTCTGACTATACATATATTCCTCCCACTCCTGTGGAGGAAAACATATTAGATGAACTTGCTTCTTTTGATCTTAAGGATGAAGAGCCTTTCATTCCGGCAACCGAGATGGACTTAGATCCCACCAGCATTACCGTCTTTGTGAATAAGGAGTACGACTTACCAAAGGACTATAAGCCTGAAAATATGGTTACTCCGGATGTAGTCTTCAACCTGATTACATATGATGAGCGAACTCTGATGCGTCCGGAAGCTGCTGTTGCGCTTGAGAAATTGTTCAATGCCGCCAAACGAGATGGAATTATCCTCTATGGCATCTCTGGTTTCCGCTCTTATGAACGCCAATATAAAATATTTACTAACAATATAGTGAATAAGGGTAAGAAATACACCCTTCGTTATAGTGCAGTTCCCGGCACCAGTGAACATCAGACCGGTCTGGCAATTGATGTTTCAGCAAAATCACTGGATTATAAATTGTCCTCCAACTTCGCCTCCTCACCAGAGGGTCTTTGGCTGGCGGAGAACGCTCATAACTATGGCTACATAATCCGTTATCCTGAGGGCAATGAGAAGATTACAGGCTACGCCTTTGAACCCTGGCACATAAGATATCTGGGTAAGGGACTTGCTACCTATCTTTATACCAATGAGCTAACCCTAGAGGAGTATTATCATTACAGCCCCAGCCCGGATTTCGATTTCGAAACCCTCTATGCAGATATTATAAACTACATTCCACCAGTAATCTCAGGGATTCCGATTGAGGGTGAGGGTGTTATTATTGGTGAGAACGGCGAAATCATAGACGGTGAAGCAGATGGCGATTTACCGGAGGACATTCCGGGTGAGGAAGGTTCTGAGGACGGTTCCGAAGGAGAGGACACTCTCCCGGATGGCGATATCACCGGTACGCCGATAGAAGAAGTTCCCGGCGAACAAGAACAGCCGGCGGATGAGACTGTTACAGAAGATGAGGATGAGGATCCTGCAACCCAGGACCCTGATAATGAGATACCCAATGAAGACGGGATTATATCACCGACTCCGACTCCTACTCCTACCTTGTCTCCCACGCCTACCCCTGAGGGCAGTACAACCGTAGATGCTTCCGGAGTATTTCCTTCTGATCAGACCATTGTGAACGAATAATTACTATTTTTACACATAAGTTGCTATAGAATTCCATATCATATTCAGGAGGTTACAGTCTATGCTGCGATTATTGCTTGCAGGTACTTTTCTTATCCTATTTTTTATCATAAGCATCCCAATATTTCTTATCGAGTACATTATCGGCCGCTTTGATCACCGGACTATGGTGGCAAGCTCTCAAGCCATCGTGGTTGGAGCCTTCCGCATCATTTTATTCCTCAGTGGTGTTAGACGTACGGTTATCGGCCGAGAGAATATTCCTAAAAATGAGGCAGTATTATATATCTCGAATCACAGAAGCTATTTTGACATACCGGTCGCATATTCCAGTGTTCCTACGCTGACCAGCTTCATGGCTAAGAAGGAGATTGCTAAGATACCCTTTTTGAGCCATTGGATGCGATTTTTGCAATGCCTGTTTCTTGACCGCGAGGACATCAAACAGGGGTTGAAGACCGTACTAAAAGGAATTGATTTGGTGAAAGCAGGCTACTCCGTATTCATCTCACCGGAAGGTACGCGAAACCATGGTAAAGAAATGCTACCCTTTAAGGAAGGAAGCTTCAAGATTGCCGAGAAGACCGGCTGTGCAATTATTCCGGTCGCTCTCTTGAATACGGATGAAGCCTTCGAAAATCATGCCCCGAGAATTCGTGCCACTCACGTTGTTATAGAATACGGAGAGCCGATTTATCCAAAGGATTTAAGCAAAGAACAGTTGAAATTCCTTGGCTCCCATGTGCAGGGAATCATCCGTGATATGCTGATTAAGAATGAAGCACTGGTATAGTGTTACAGGTTAGTCCAGTATGATAACCTAGAGGATATTTTTCCTAAAGTGAATTTTGCTATTTATTTTTTATCAAAAAGATGATACAATAAACGTTGCCTAGCTTGGCAGGAATACTCATTTGGGATACCGAAAAGCGATGGAAAGAATTCGTAGATGAAAGAGGAGGTACATATCTCGTGAGTACATGGGTTATCGTATTAATAGTTGTTGCGGTTGTTGCCGTAGGTGCATTAATTGCATTATATTTTGTGGGAAAGAAGCTACAGAAGAAACAGGAGGATTCCGAAACCCAGATGCAGGCAGCTGCACAGACTGTTTCCATCCTCGTTATTGATAAAAAGAGGATGAAGTTAAAGGAAGCTAATCTGCCTAAGATTGTTCTGGACCAGACACCGAAGTACCTACGTGGCTCCAAGGTTCCGATTGTTAAAGCTAAAATCGGCCCCAAGGTTATGAACCTGGTATGTGATGCCAAAGTGTATGATCTTATTCCGGTAAAGAAGGAAATAAAGGCTGTACTTAGCGGAATCTATATTATGGATGTTAAGGGCTTAAGAGGCAACCTCGAGGTTAAGAAAGAAAAGCAGACCCTGATGCAAAAGGTTACCGGCATATTTAAGAAACCTAATAAATAGTAGAGAGTACCTTTGTAAATTTTCTATAACCATAAATTAAATTGAATTATCCTCTTGCCATTTATGATATAATCATAGAAAAGGTAAGAGGATTTTTTTGAAAGGAGAATAAGATGAAAAAGAGAAATCTGGTTTTATTATCCATTATTTGCGTCCTGTCTATTATTGCCTTTACCGGCCTATTGATAATTGCTTTTGATCAACAACAAAAGAGGGATACAGTAAATCCGATAGAAAACGTAACTCCGACACCGACACCAACAACTATTCCGGATCAGAAGCCAAGTCCCAGCCCTACTTCGACTCCCGCTCCCATCCCTACCGAAGTGGTTGCACGCACAGAACCCATCGTACTTGGCTTTGCAGGAGACGTGAATCTGGATGAAGACTCCTATCCGGTAGCAAAATACACGGAGGAGGGACAAGGAATCCTTGGAGTTCTCTCGAAAGACTTAGTTGAAGAGATGACTGCTGCCGATATCATGATGTTGAACAATGAATTCGCCTACAGTACAAGAGGAACCGAGGAAACGGATAAATCCTATACCTTCCGTGCTAATCCGGATCGTGTTGGTATTCTGACCGAGATGGGTGTTGATATTGTGTCTTTAGCGAATAACCATGCCCTGGACTTTGGTCAAGATGCTCTTCTGGACACGTTTTCCACACTGGATAGTGCTAAAATCGCTTATGTCGGTGCCGGCGAGAATATGGCCCGGGCGAAAGCTGCAGTCTATTATACGATCGGTGACAAAACCATCGCTTTTGTAGCTGCCTCCCGCGTTGTCTTCGCTATGGATTGGTACGCAACTGACACCACCCCCGGTATGATCGGAACCTATGATCCCACCTTATTTATGGAAGCCATCAAGGAAGCAAAGGATAACAGTGATTTTGTTGTTGCTTATGTTCATTGGGGTGTAGAGAGAAATAATTATCCTGAGAACTATCAGAAGGTATTTGCCAAGAATTATATTGATGCCGGTGCAGATGCCGTTATTGGCTGCCACCCTCATGTGATGCAGGGCTTAGAGTTCTATAAAGGAAAGCCGATTGCCTATAGTCTAGGCAATTACTGGTTTAATAAATCCAACAAGGAATCAGGAATGGTGAAGATCTACCTGGAGCCGGACGACACTCTTAAGGTTCAGATACTTCCCGTGATGAATAAGGATACCAAGACCTATCTCTTAACTAAAGCTTCCGAACGAGATGCTTATTTCGATTTTATGGAGAAGCTCTCCTTTGATGTTAAGATTGATGACGAGGGCTTTGTTACAGAAGCAGATAAATAGAACCACTTTCGTTGATTCAGATAGTTCCAAATCAATGACACCTTGCTATTAGAGAATAGTGAAATGGTGAATTATATAACTATAGTATTACAAAGGAAGAATACGGATGGTAGTTCGGTTATCGGAAATGGGAGCCTCATTTGTGTAAAGAGAATACTCCAACCTGACTACTATCTCCTCTTCCTTTTCTTCTACCGTGATTTGGGAAGTCTTTGCCTCAAAGACCAGGGTTCCATAAGGCGTACAGTAGATCACCTCTGTCGTTTGATTTAAGTCGAAGGTCATCTCTGAGCTACCGGCTCCCTTCTTCGTCATCTCGATCCGGGTCAAGCCAATCTTAATCATATTTTTGATACTGCCCTGTCCATCTTCCGACTGCTCGTCGTATTGGATATAGTGTTTATCCTTATGCATATGATAGACTCCGGACGCTATCATCCTAATCGGAGCTTCTTCCGAACCTAATTGGATCCCTTCAATTGTGATAGACACTTCCTTCGTCATATTACCCTCCACATATCATTAATCACACAAACTTACATTGCTCCAATGGGCGAACTTCGCAGATGTCTATTCATTGTACTACCAGAAGGGTGATAGTTCAAGCCTATTTGCCTCTAAAAGAATGTATAAACCTCCTCATTGTGGTTAGACTTCACTTAGAACAATAATCTAATTGGAGGCAATCATGAAAGACAATAATAAGATCAACCCTGAAGTTCCAACCCTAGTGGAAAATCGTGACTACTACATACGCCCTGCTCATCGGGAAGCTTTCCCCACATCCATACATAAAACAAAAAAACACCTCGGCTTCCATTACCGACTTTTCCTTCTAATCCTCCTGTTCTCCGGTCTCTCTATGTGCTTAATCAATGTGAGTGCACGAGCGGATACCTCCCTTCAGGAAGGGATTGCGCAAAAGGTCCTACGTTTTCATGTGATAGCAAACAGTGATAGTGAAGAGGATCAACAGCTGAAGCTGAAGGTCAAAGAAGCCCTAGTTGACAGCCTAACTCCACAACTTGAGAAGGTCAAGGATCTTGCTATGGTCAGATCAATTGTAGCCAATCAGATGGAAGACATTCAGAAGACGGCCGAAACTATTATCCGGCAGCAAGGCTTTTCCTATTCTGTAACCGTAACCTTAGAGAAATGCTACTTTCCTCTCAAGGTATACGGTGACTATACCTTTCCCCCCGGATATTATGAAGCCCTTCGGGTCAGGATCGGGATGGCACAGGGTAAGAATTGGTGGTGTGTAATGTTTCCCCCCCTCTGTTTTGTGGATGGCACCTACAGTATCGTTGATGAGAACTCCAAGGAGAAGCTTCTTAGCCTATTAACCGATGAGGAGTATGGGGAGCTTGTCAGTGGCAAGGCACCCGTGAAAATAAGATTTAAACTCTTCGATATTATAAAGGATTTAATCGAATAGCTATTCGATTCTAATGTCATGATATTAAGCCAATGACTTCGGTAGGACTACGCGGAGCATTGGCTTTCTCTTTGCTGATGAGAATTGTATCTATCCGACTGATGTGTTAGAATACTAATAATAAAGAAAATTACGGAGGATGCCATGAATTCAATTACGGTGAAAGCCTATGCAAAAATCAATCTGGGACTTGATGTACTAAGAAAGAGATCCGATGGATATCATGATGTTTGTATGATCATGCAGTCTCTGGATCTGCATGATAAAATTACGATTAATAGGACACAGACAGAGGGAATCGTAATCCGTACGAATCTCTTCTACCTTCCAAACAACCAGGATAATCTGGTCCATAAGGCTGCCACTCTGTTCTTGCAGACCCTTGGAACACAAGAGGGTCTTACCATTGAGCTGGAGAAACACATCCCGGTTGCAGCTGGCTTGGCAGGCGGAAGCTCTGATGCTGCTGCTACCCTGATTGGGTTAAACCAATTGTATCAGACAGGATTATCCTTAACAGAATTACAGAAGCTCGGAGTTAAGCTAGGAGCAGATGTACCCTATTGTCTTATGCTCGGTACCGCTTTATCCGAAGGAATTGGGGAAGTACTGACTCCTCTTACTCCTATGCCTTCCTGTACCATCTTAATGGTGAAGCCGGATATTAGTGTATCTACGAAGTATGTCTACGAGAATCTTAAGCTAACTGAATCCATTGTTCATCCTGATATTGAGGCTATGAAGACAGCCCTTGTGAATAAAGACCTCTATACCTTAACCAAAACTATGGATAATATTCTACAAACCGTTACGGTTAAGGATTATCCTATTATCTCGGATATCAAAGAGAAGATGAAAGAACTAGGCGCTTTAACCTCTCTCATGAGTGGCAGCGGTCCAACTGTATTCGGTATCTTTCAAAACCGTGAATTAGCAAAGAAAGCCCTGTTCTACTTTAGAAAGCATCAACATTATGGGAAGCAGGTATTCTTATCTACACCATACTGGCCTAAGGCAGAAGGATAGAACAGAATTATTTTATAATAAGACGGTAACGTCTGAGAAAGGTTGATATCCATGTCACAGAAGCAATACACCTACCGTAATACTACTTTTTCCTGTTACCGAGGCTATATGACACAAGCCATCATCAATAATTTAGCTCCTCTATTATTCATTATCTTTCAGACAAGCTATGAGATTACATACACTAAGCTTGGGCAATTAGTTTTGGTTAACTTTGCTACTCAGCTGTTAACGGATGTCTGGGCTTCCCGGTATGCCGACCGCTTCGGTTACCGCATATGTATGGTAGTCGCACATGCTCTATGCTCCATCGGACTAGTCAGCCTTGGTGTACTTCCACTCATCATGCCTTCCCCCTATCTGGGTCTAGTTCTTGCAGTTATCCTATATGGAATCGGTGGAGGATTATTAGAGGTAATTGTAAGTCCGATCATCGAAGCTCTGCCTAATGAGAACAAGGAGGCTTCCATGAGTCTACTTCATTCCTTCTACTGTTGGGGTCAGATGCTAGTGGTTTTCTTAAGCACCTTACTATTATGGCTCATCGGAAGGGATTTATGGTTCCTCCTACCGATTCTATGGGCATTATTCCCACTCTATAATATGTTTCAATTCCTACATGTCCCCATACTATCCCTGGTCAAGGAAGGTCATGAGATGAAGTTAAAGGAGTTGTTCTCCTTTCCCACCTTCTATCTGGCTCTACTTCTCATGGTATGTGCAGGAGCCAGTGAACTTACCATGTCCCAGTGGTCCTCCATCTTTGCCGAAAAGGGTCTTCAGATACCTAAGCTAGTGGGAGATTTATTAGGACCCGGACTCTTCGCCCTGCTTATGGCAATCGGGCGAACCATTTATGGATATCTTGGTGATCGATTGCCAATGAAATTATGCTTATTTGGCAGCAGTATTCTATGCATTATAACCTATCTGGTTACTGTGTTTAGCCCCTATCCTCTTCTCTCCTTATTAGCCTGCAGCTTATGCGGTCTGTCGGTCAGCCTGATGTGGCCCGGTACTTTTAGCATAGCATCCGCAGCTTTTCCCAGAGGCGGCACCTTAATGTTCGGTATTCTTGCAGTCTGTGGTGACCTTGGTTGCTCCTTTGGTCCCTGGCTCGCCGGTAGAATATCCGACTATGTCCAGTCAACGGGCCGCACCCTCCAGATCTGGATGAACAGCACTCTGGACTATGAACAGATGGGGCTTCGAAGCGGCTTACTTGCTGCCACTCTCTTCCCAATCCTGATGGCCTTCAGCTTGCTCGTGTTCCGTCGCCGTAGACAACGTTATTCACAATAGCCAGCACCGAAGAAGACAAAAAAAGAGGGTATCTAAATTGTAATTCGTAATGCCAAACGGTCACATCTGACTGTTTGTCCCTGAACTACACTTGGATACCCTCATGAATTCTTGTCTGATTAAGTTATTGCAATCCGTCGCGCCAAGCTTCCAATTTACTTATGGCCGCATCCATTGTCCTGGTTGATATCTCAGGAAGCTCGCCGCCCCAAGCCTTGGTTGCTTGTTCAAAGCCCTTCTTTACCGCATCGATCAGTTCATTTGCTTTGGATTGGTCTCCACCGGACAGCGCCTTTGCGAATTCCACCATACGATCTGAGGTCTTTTCCACTCCCCAATATCCGTCCTCTGCAACATCCTTTTGCGCCTGTAATCTGGTTTCATCATCTACCTGCACCTTACCTTCACGAAGTAAAGCATAGATATCTGTTGATTCTGTATAAGTATCGCCCTGCGCCACTAACAGCTTTTGAACAAGATCCCTTAAGCCCTGTGTCCTTCTGTCGGCGTCTGCTTTTAAGCGGTCAATTGATACTTGATCTCTGGTATAAATTTTCTTTGTCTCGGTATTCTGCTCGCCTTTTTCATATACTGCAGCCGCAGATTTCTCGGATGCCTTTGCCTGCTCCGATTGAGACCCGTTTGCTTTCGTCTTTGCTGCACTTTTGTTCTCATAGGACTGATTTACATTAGAAATTCCATTTACACTCATACATTTCATCCTCCATGATATAGTCGGGGGATCTCTCCTCCTTGGTTTTCGGTAAGAAGTTTACCTATCATCCGTCTTATGCCGTCCTTGGCTGTGAAACTAATATAACTTATTTCTCCGATAATACTGTAATCTATATTTCGGTATAGTATGACAAAAAGTTTATAGTCCCGAGCATAAAAGCAAAGAAATTCCTTCGAAACAATAATTTTTTACAAAATAATACATTCTTCTATTTACAATTTATGTATATTAGTGTATCATGTAATCAATATACTTTTATTTGCACAATTCGATTGAAATCCATCAATTACATTTATACCTATAGAGATGCATGCAGGTTAATGTATTAATATTCCCCGTACTAATAATAATCATATTATTAGGTCAACCAACAGCATGTGAAAAATGCCCCGCACAAACTTTGATAAACGATTGTGGGGGCATTTTTCTTACCTAATTACCAATTTACATTTGCTACTTTTTTCATAATGATAAG
>JAQZBA010000149.1 GCA_029239365.1 Herbinix sp.
ATAAAAAAGTGTCCTTAGTTGCAAGTGCGATATTCCCTCGGTGATATCTGATACTTCGCTCGAAAGATACGATGGAAATAGCTAAGATTGTCATAGCCGACGGCCAGACCGATGTCAGCTACAGATAGCTTGGTTGTTCCAAGCAGGTAGGCAGCTTGATTCAGTCTCTTCGTTTGCACCAGCTCAGTGTAGGTCTTCTTCGTCAATCGCTTGATCATTCGGCTGAGCCAGTACAAATCATAATGAAGTGAATTAGCAAGCTCAGTAAGATTACCATCCTTATAATGCTCCTCAATGTAGCGAAGCACCGTCAGTAACAACTCCTGTTCATACTGGTTCTTACCTACGGTAATCTTATCCGTATGGTTGAGAAGCTGCAAAAATAATAACCCCATCGTAACCTGATTAATGCTACGGTTATTCTTCTGGTCATTCATAATCGTCCAAATCAGGTTCTCTACCAGATTCTGAATCGGAAGTTCCTCAGCCACCTTAAAATGAAGGAAGCCGACCTTATCATCCTCACTACGCAAACAGCCGATGATAAAACTACGAATCAGGTTCTCCTCTTCACCAATCATTAATAATGCTTGATCGAAGAATTCCGGTAGTATGATAAAATTGACTGCGATATCATGATACTCTGCAGGAAGTATTTCCTGAACGGCATGTTGATTGAGGAAGAGTAGTTCCCCTTTCCGTAACAGAACTTCCTCCCCATTGATATTATGGGTGGTACGTCCCTCACACATGTAGATCACTTCTACATAATTATGCGTATGCTTTGGAAAATGGACAAATCTCGTATGAGTACGTACCTGTATCAGCTTCCCGTTGTCCAACAGTCTACGGTTATCAATGACAGAGGAGGAAGCTTCCATATAGATTTCTTTATTAATCTGAGCCTCACCCTTCAGGATATCTTGCTCTTCAGCAGTGATCACCTGTAATTGCTCAAGCAATGAAGTATTCATCTTAGCCTCCCATACGACAGTTAAAAGTTATAACACAAATTATTACAAATGTCCTTCTAATACAGATAAACCTATAAAGCTATTATATCTGTTAACCAAAGTAAGAGCAAATAAAATATCACGAAGCGCGGTCAACCAGACTAACATCTTCATTCTATGAACCAAAAAACCTGCCCGGTATAGACGGGCAGGTCATAAAATCAGAATAATCAATCAATGGTTCGGGTGTACCAAATCATAAATTAATATAACGGATACTTGTCAGTTAAGGTCTTAACCATCGCCATCGCTTTTGCTTTGTTGGCAGCGACATCCTTAACAAGAAGATAAATTGCTTCTGCAATGACATCCATATCCTCAACAACCATTCCTCTGGTGGTAACTGCTGCTGTTCCAAGTCGGATACCGCTGGTCACAAAAGGTGATGCCGGATCATTCGGAACTGAATTCTTATTGCAGGTGATGTTCGCTGCATCCAGAAGCTTCTCTGTGTCCTTACCGGTTACACCCATGTTCTGAAGATCAACCAACATCAAGTGATTATCGGTTCCTCCGGATACCAAGTTAAAGCCTCGTTTCATTAAGCCGCTGGCAAGAGCCTGTGAATTCTCAACTACTCTTCTTGCATAATCCTTAAAACCGGGATCCAGTGCTTCTTTGAAGCAAACTGCTTTCGCAGCAATTACATGCATTAAGGGTCCACCCTGGATTCCGGGGAATACAGCCTTATTCAGCTTGTATTCTTCAGCAAACTTAGCACTAGATAAAATCATACCACCTCTGGGGCCTCTTAAAGTCTTATGAGTGGTTGTGGTAGTAACATGAGCATAAGGGATGGGGCTTTCATGATAGCCGCCTGCTACCAGACCGGCGATATGAGCCATATCCACCATTAAGAATGCTCCAACCTCATCTGCTATCTCTCTAAATATCTTAAAATCTATCTTTCTTGCATAAGCACTTGCACCTGCGATAATCAGCTTAGGCATGCTCTCCTTTGCTATCTTTCTAACATTATCATAATCAATAAAGCCTTTGTCATCAACTCCATACGGAACGATATTAAAATATGCACCGCTCATATTCACCGGGCTACCATGTGTTAAATGTCCGCCATGTGCAAGGTTCATACCAAGTACAGTATCACCCGGCTTCAGTAGTGCGAAAAACACTGCCATATTAGCCTGCGCTCCGGAATGAGGCTGAACATTCGCATAAGTACAGCCAAATAATTCTTTTGCCCTCTCTATTGCAAGGTTTTCTGCCATATCGACAAACTCGCAGCCACCATAATATCTCTTTCCGGGATATCCCTCCGCATACTTGTTCGTTAACTGGCTTCCCATAGCGGCCATAACTGCCTTACTAACGAAATTCTCGGAAGCAATTAACTCAATGTGGCTATTTTGTCTTTCTATTTCCAGTGACATTGCCTCGGCAAGTTCAGGGTCAAATGATTTTACGTCTTCAAATGAATACATTATTTTCATTTCCTTTCCGGTATATTGATACAGCTTACGAACGTAGCAGAACTTATCTGAGTAAGCGCTTTAGTCCGTTAAACCTTTACTGCGTACTAGTATATCACATAAATTATGAATTTAAAAGTATAAATACCCAGGATATGCTCCATTCATTCATAACAAAATCTAATATTAATTATTCCTGATAATTATAACAACTTGATCGATGTTACCTTAGTCTTCTATTAATAAAATCCCAGGATGAATTAGAAACGAATTCATCCTGGGCATCATAACCCTATCTTATCCTAAACTATCCGGTCCGAAGCTTAAGGGAAGCAATTCCTCGAGGAAGAATATGAGATAATCCTCCTCTGATCTTGCCAATATAACCAGAAAGCTCTTCGGATCAACGAATTCACGCATCACCTGGCGGCAGACACCACAAGGCGAGCAAAAATCCTTAAGTATACCTTCTTTGCCACCAACAATTGCAATAGCAGAAAATTCTCTCTGCCCCTCGCTAATTGCTTTAAAGAATGCAGTTCGTTCCGCACAGTTAGTCGGGGAATAGGAGGCATTCTCCACATTACATCCCAGATATACCTTCTTATCCTTGGTAAGAAGAGCCGCACCAACATGGTGATGAGAATATGGTGCATAAGAATACTTCATCGCCTCGATTGCATCGCGGACCAAGTTCTTTGCCACAGAATGGCTTACAATTTCGTGCTTTGCTAATAATTCTCCCTTTTCAATGGGTACAAGGCTGTTCTTTGTTTCCATCTCCGGTTGTTTCATATCCTGCTCTTGCATACTAAAACCTCCCTAGTATCCAGTTCCAGTCTGGTTTTTCGCC
Organism: Herbinix sp.; assembly: GCA_029239365.1. Taxonomy (GTDB): domain Bacteria; phylum Bacillota; class Clostridia; order Lachnospirales; family Lachnospiraceae; genus Mobilitalea. The sequence goes on from JAQZBA010000149.1 coordinate 3,297, forward strand.
AGCTTAACAATCCTGCTGGTACCCAGTCTGCTTGCTCCAAGCTCGATAAACTTCTCAGCATCATCAAAGGAAGAGATTCCTCCTGCTGCTTTAATGCGAACGTCTTTGCCAACATGCTTAGCAAATATTGCTACATCCTCTAGAGTTGCACCTGACTTTGAGAAACCGGTTGAAGTCTTGATGAAATCTGCACCGGTCTTGGTTACGATTTCACACATCATAATCTTCTCTTCCTCGGTTAATAAACAGGTCTCAATGATAACCTTCAGAATATGGTTACCACAAGCACTCTTAATCTGTTTAATCTCATCAAGGATTTCCCCATGTCTCTTATCCTTTAGCATACCAAGATTAATGACCATATCAATCTCATCTGCACCATTTGCAATCGCGTCCTTGGTCTCATATACCTTAACCGCTGTTGTATTGTACCCGTTGGGAAAACCAATCACAGTACATACCGCCATCTTATCCTTTACATATTCCTTCACCTGACTTACATAGGACGGAGGAATACAAACACTTGCTACACCATAGGTAATCGCATCATCACAAATCTCCTTAATCTCAGCCCATGTTGCGGTCTGAGACAGGAGTGTATGATCCACCTTCTCAAAAATCAACTTCTTATCCATCTCAATCATCCTTTCGCCTTAGCTGTTGAAATCTATGCGATCTCCAACGCGATTTCCATCATATCACGGAAGGTTAACTGTCTATCCTCCGCCGATAGAGACTCTCCGGTAAATACATGGTCAGATATAGTCAGAAGACAAAGAGCCTTCTTGCCCGCTCTGGCTGCGTTCATATAGAGGGCTGCTGCTTCCATCTCAACGCAAAGAATATTCATCTTGCGCCATAAGGAATTCGCATCCTTATTATCATCATAGAAGATATCGGAGGAAAGTACATTACCTACTACCGTCTTAACATTCATTCTCTCGGCAGCTTCCACTGCTTTACGAAGCAGATCAAAATCTGCAATTGGAGCATAGGTTCCCGGCAGCTGGTACTGTGACGCATAATTGGAATTCGTGGAGGCACCCATACCGATTACAATATCTCTCAGCTTGATGTTCTCAGCAATTCCACCTGCAGATCCAATACGGATAATGTTATCCACTCCATAGAAATGGTAAAGCTCATAGGAATAGATTCCGATGGAAGGTATTCCCATGCCTCCGCCCATTACGGAAACTCTCTTTCCTTTATAAGTACCGGTATAACCAAACATATTTCTTACTTTATTAAAACAAACCACATCCTCAAGATAGGTCTCTGCGATAAACTTGGCTCTTAATGGATCACCCGGCATCAACACAGTCTTTGCAATTTCTCCCGCTTTCGCTTCATTGTGGGGGGTTGGAATACTCATATTTATTTCCTCCTTTATGGTATAAATAGTTAAATTTAACTATTTCGGTAACTTATATCATAACATATTTTTCGAAAATTGGCAATCCGAGATTAACTCCGATAGTTCAAAACCAACCGAATCAATCTAAGGTTTTGGCAGTAGCATACTCACTACGCTTATCATGTATTATATTTCCTAATTCTATTCCAAGTCTCACAAAATATATCTTACTACATTGATTTCGTCAAAAAAAGTGTTATAATCTCAATAACGGTTTTTTAAACAGGAAAGGTGTGACACTATTGCTATTGACAAAATTTCTCTCTGTGAAAGGGATGCTTAAAAGCCATCAGATGATTGGAGAGCTTCCCACTTCTCGCGTTGCATACTCTAACTTCTATAAAATAGCTTGGCCTTCTGCTTCGGAGGCACTTCTTGTTGCTCTCATCGGTGCCATCGACACGATTATGGTTGGCACTCTGGGAGAAGGTGCGATTGCGGCGGTCGGAATTACCAATCAGCCAAAATTCATCCTTCTAGCAGTTATTTTCTCACTAAATACCGGTATTATCGCAGTTACCGCCCGTAGAAAAGGACAGGATAACCGTGATGATGCTAATCGAACCATCCGCGCCGGTATCCTATTCAGCCTATGTTCCTCCCTTCTGATGTCCGTCCTCGGCTATCTTTTTGCCAAACCAATCCTGCTCTTTGCCGGTGCCGATTCCTCATATCTTAATGATGCTATGGATTATTTCAAGGTGATTATGTATTGTCTTCCCTTCCAGGCTTTGAACCTGACAATTAATGCAGCACAACGTGGTTGCGGCAAGACTAAGGTCTCAATGTATAGTAATATCATCAGTAATTTGATTAATATACCCTTCAATTATCTATTGATCAACGGAATATGGATCTTCCCCAAATTAGGCGTAAAAGGTGCTGCAATTGCAACGCTCCTCGGTACTATCGCAGCATTCCTGATCTCATTATCCACATTATGTAAGAAAAGCGGTTACCTTACCTTCCATCATAAGATTGGCTGGGCAATCCGTAAGGAGACTACCAATGCCATATTAAAAGTAAGTAGTAGCGCTCTCGTAGAGCAGGTGTTTATGCGTATCGGCTTTCTGGCTTACGCAGCAATCGTGGCAAGACTTGGAACCACCCCATATGCTACCCACCTAATCTGCATGAATATTCTAACCCTGTCCTTCTGCTTTGGAGATGGTCTGTCCATCGCCGCCTCCGCTCTGGTTGGGCAGAATTTGGGTGCAAAAAGACCGGATTTATCCATCATCTATGGTAAAACCGGTCAGCGGCTTGCTTTTATGTTTTCCTGTTTCATTTTCTTAATATTCCTATTCGGAAGAACCTTTCTGGTATCCCTCTTCAGTGATGATGCTACGATCATTGTGCTCGGTGCAAATGTCATGATACTTGCTGCCTTAGGAACTCATTTTCAGACATCACAGGTAGTATTATCCGGTTGTCTACGAGGAGCCGGTGACACAGCTTATGTAGCCATGACCTCCCTAATCAGCGTTGCCCTCGTGCGTCCTCTGCTAACCTACCTACTATGTTTCCCATTAGGACTCGGTGTCTATGGTGCCTGGGTAGCCCTTCTGGTAGATCAAGCTTTTCGCTTCGTCACCAGCTATCATCGTTTCTCCAATGGAAAGTGGACCACCATCTCGTTATAGTAAGTTAAGAATACTATCTTTCATTGTAGTACATTGATGATACCGGTATCTTGATCAACCATATACCAACCATAAGTGATGGTATGCCCTATTCCTTCCTGCGGATCATCAAGAACAAACTCATACAAATGGTATAGATACTGTTGTTCCGTCTCACCCTGTCCTTCATAGACAAGATAATAATCAGCAAAGGAGAGCTTATAATAATAGTTTTCTTTCTTTGCTGTCTGTACCCGGTCAAAGTTAGCTGCATAACAATCCTTCACCAGATCTAAGGCTTCCATTGGAGTAAGCTCTAGCTTGTCCATCCGGTTATCATATAAGCTATTCGTTATCTTCCCTTCATCATCAACGGGTATCTCATTCAGTAGTATATTAATAATAATATCATTCTCTGTTGTAATACTCCCGAATCCCCTAAGTGAATAAAAACTTAACAGAACGCAGAAGCCTAGTAGTCCAGGCTTCATATTTATGACCTCCTATGATGTGGTTTAATGTAAAATGCTCGCAAGCAAGCTTGCAGCATACTCACTACGCTTATCATATCATGAACAAAAGCTTGTTCATGATCTCTGCTCCGCTCGTATGCTTGCAAGCAAGCTTGCAGCATACTCACTACGCTTATCATAACATCATTTTACATATATTTCCATATTATTAGGTCACAAATAATCGACATGGCTAAACAGAATAAGTTCTTATCTATTCTTTATCTATCTTTTCTTGCTCCGGTTTCTTATAAAGGCTTGCGCGTTGTATCGCTGAAGTCCCAAACCGATCTCTTATCTTATCGATTGCCTGGTCCAGCTTCTCCCGTTTCTCATCTGTCTCAAAGCTGAATAGATTCATCTGCCTCGCTGTATCATTTGCTACAACCTTACTAGTCTGAATACCGAGATTGCGAATTGGAGAACCATCCCAAAGCTCTTCGAACAGTGAGCAGGCTGCTTTATGAATTTCGTCGGTTCGATGGGTCGGACTAAGAAGTGTGGTCTGATGGGAGCTATTACGAAATTCGGAATCAACAATACTTACGGACACCACATTTGCCATCATATCATCACTACGAAGCCTAGATGCTACCGTATCAGCCAGGGATAATAATATCATCTTAGCTGTAGATTCCTCTTCGACATCAAAGGATATGGTCGTAGAATTACCATACCCCTTATTCTTCACCTCTTCCTGAGATATTAGGGAAGCATCAATGCCATTCGCAAAGCAATGAATCACCTCTCCATGTTTCTTCAGGTGTGCTTTCAGTATCTCGACATTAGTATTCGCAAGTTCCCCAATTGTATAGATGCCTAAGGTGTTCAGTTTTTTTACTGTAGATTTCCCTACAAAGAATAATTCTCCGACCGGCAATGGCCACATCTTTGACTTAATTTCGCTCGGGTACAGAGTATGAGCCATATCCGGCTTACGAAAATCGGATGCCATCTTCGCTAATAATTTATTATTTGAGATACCGACATTTACGGTAAATCCCAATTCGTTTCGTACTCGGTCCTTGATCTTATGCGCTGCCTCCACCGGTGATCCGAATAAGGCTTCCATTCCTGTCATATCACAATAGGCTTCATCAATGGAACATTTCTCAACACAGGGAGAGAAATCACTCAAAATGTCAGTAAACGCTTTGGAATATTGTGAATACAGATTATGACTGGGCGGAATCAAGGTTAGGTTGGGGCACTTCTTCAGGGCATCTACAATTGGTTCTCCGGTCTGAACACCACATTGCTTGGCTTGTGTTGACTTTGCCAGAATAATTCCATGGCGTTTATTCTTATCACCGGCAACCGCAGAAGGAATCTCACGTAGATCAAGAGTCTCACCTTGTTGAAGTCTATGAACCGCTTCCCAACTCAGGAAAGCAGAGTTGACATCCACATGAAATATGATATTCTCCATACCAATCCTCCTTCCTATTCCCTCATTTAATACTTTCTATCCTAAAGTAATATTCATCCTATCAATTCTATCTGAACTAATCTATCCCATTCTGGGAAGACTTCATACACGGGTACTTTATTGTTATGCTACGGTTAATGGAAAGAAATATAAATGTCCCATAACCGTTCATTAAGTATCTCCTTTGTTCCTATAGATACATCACTATTTAGAAAGATGTTGAACTAACTTAACTTTAAATTATGCTTATGATGGATCTAATCCTCTTTAATATAATCACCGATTTTGCCTAAATGTTTACCTATGGAATGATAATGTCCTGAATATACAACGGGGTCAAATAGTGTCAAATCAATTCCATCAGATATATCTATATCATTATCAATTTGAACATTTTTAATATCACAGAAAAAGGTGTCTGAATCTCCTGTTTGTAAAATCGTTTTAACCTCGCATTCATATACCCATTTACTTAAGTCAAGTGTTGGTACATGTAAGATTTCACCATTACTGTAGTCATATGACATCTTATCCTTCATCCCATTATGACCAGAGTTACTTCCGAAATAATCCATTAAATACAGCATATTTGTACTCACAAGATTAGCTGAAAATTGTTTTGTCTTTATTACATTTTGTTTTGTTTTCTTTGAACCAAACATACTTATTACAAGCATAAAGTGGTCA
>JAQZBA010000150.1 GCA_029239365.1 Herbinix sp.
ATAATTAGCTATGAGCTGGATACCCACATAACGGCGCAAATGAACCGGGTCAGTGATATCATAGAGAGTAGTTGGGCACATGAACATGGATATTTTGGCAAAGGAGTAGGAGTTGCGGTTGTTGATACAGGGATTACGCTGCATAAGGATTTTGTTGAGGGAGGAAATCGTGTCATCGGTTTTGTAGACTTCATAAATCATAGGACAGAGCCTTATGATGACAACGGGCATGGTACCCATGTATCAGGTATTATCGGAGGAAATGGCTTTTCTTCAAAAGGTAAATATAGAGGGATAGCTCCGGAGTGCAATTTTATCGGAGTTAAAGTACTTGATAAGAGGGGAGATGGCAACATCTCTGATGTGCTTGCAGGACTTCAATGGATCATCGATAATAAGAGAAGGTATAATATACGGATTGTAAACATCTCGGTAGGAACTGCATCAAAGGATAGTCTGGATGAGAATTCTCTACTGGTTCAGGGGGTCAATGCAGTTTGGGATAATGGTATTGTTGTGGTAGTTGCTGCCGGTAATAATGGCCCGGGGCCAATGTCTATCTCGACCCCCGGTATTAGCAGAAAAGTGATTACGGTAGGATCCTCGGATGATAATGTTGCAGTGGAGGTATTTGGTACCGGCCGAACGAAAGATTATTCCGGACGGGGGCCAACACCCTTCTGTATCAAGAAACCGGATATTGTTGCCCCTGGCTCTAATATAATCTCTTGTAACATAAGCCGGTATCCGCCTCGAGTGAAAAGCAATGAGGCTAGGTATTCTAATATTGATTCACCTATGATGTATACCATCAAAAGCGGAACTTCCATGGCTACTCCGGTGGTAGCAGGAGCGATCGCATTACTTATTGCGGCACATCCGGAATTAACCAATCGAGAGGTGAAACTTCGATTGCGCGGTTGCGCAGTTAACTTAGGCCAACATTGGGAGAAGCAAGGTTGGGGACTATTGAATGTGCGCAAACTTCTAGAGCAATAAGAAAGCTGATATGCATAATAAAACTATAGAAACAAGGCTTTTGCGAAATTTTGATTAAATTATAATCATGCGCAACAGCCTTGATTTTTTATGATAGAAATGATATAACAGTGGTATCATATTAATAAGATAAAAATGTGCATAATGCGCAATTTGTTGCGCAGATAACTTCGAAAACGACAGTAAAAAGGATACTTAGTTGTTGATATTGCACAAATTAGTAACTATAAAACTGAGTATTGTATACATTGACAATGAAGAACCTGAATGGTATGCTATGTATATGAACAACCGATTGCGCAAAGGAATAGGTGATTTTCATGAGAGAAAGTAACAAACAAAATGCATCAAAGAATATTACGATTGGTGATATTGCCGAGGGATTAGGACTTTCTAAGACAACAATCAGTAGAGCGATGTCCGGTAAGGGTAGGATTGGAGCTGACACGAAGCAAAAGGTACAGGACTACATAAGAGAACACAACTATAAGCCTAATGTAATCGCTAAGGGTTTAGCCCAATCGAAAACTTATAATATCGGTGTTATTCTTCCTGCAGATGCTAACTTAATTGAAATCCCTTTTTTTCAAAGTTGCCTAATGGGTATCTGTGAAGCTGCCGCTGGTCTTGATTATGATGTCGTTGTTACTACGGTAACAGAAGATGACATAACGCTGTTAAAGCGTTTGATTGATAACCAGAAGGTTGACGGAATTGTGTTAACCAGGTCACTGGTCAACGATATGCCGGCTAAGTATCTAAAAGATACCGGATTTCCTGCAGTTTTGATTGGCTCCAATGAGGATGATAGTATTATCCAGGTTGACAGTAATCATATTGCCGGCTGTTGTGAACTAACCACAATCCTGCTAAGATCAGGCTGTGAACATATGGCACTATTAGCAGGAAACCAAAATCATATTGTTAATCGAAATCGTCTTGAGGGTTTTATGAAAGCTCATCGTGATTTGAACATGGCAGTTGATGATAGTATGATTTTCAGGGATATGACGAATAATATTGTAATCCAGAAGGCAGTCGGTCAAATCGTAGATCGTGGTGTTGACTGCATTGTTTGCTCAGATGACTTTATCTGTTCCAGAGCCCTGGCGAAGTTGGAGGAGATGAATTGGTCTGTTCCGCAGAAGGTTAAAGTGGCATCGTTCTACAACAGTGCACAGCTGGAGTCTCATAATCCGCCAATCTCAGCACTTTCGATTGATGTTAAGGAGCTGGGTGTTAGTGCCGGTAAACATCTGATTCAAATGATCGCTGGTGAGTCTGTAGATCACAAATCCTTAATCAACTACGAAATTGTCCTAAAGAGGTCAACGAATTAAGCTCATAACAAAAAATGAGCAGCAAGTCGGGTTCAACAACTTAAGAACTTAAATACCCGTTTATGTTAAGGAGGAGAAGAAAATGAAAAAAAGATTATTAGCAATAGTTATGTCGATGCTCCTGGTTGGCACAATGTTAACAGCGTGCGCTAAGGATGAAAAAGAAGATAATCAAGGGACGGAACAACCGGCAGAAGCAACAAAGGCTCCGGTAGCAGAAGCAACACAGGCTCCGGTAGAAACTGCAGAACCCGTTACTTTAACTGTTTGGGAATCCACCAGTGGTCCTGATGAATTCATTAAGCAGGCAGGTACCGCTTTCACTGCACAGTATCCCAATATTACGATTGAATATGTTAACGTTGAGTTAGGTGACTCTACATCTCAGATCGCTTTAGATGGTCCTGCCGGTGTTGGTCCTGACTTGTTTGCAGCTCCTCATGATAAGCTTGGTGAGTTAGTATCCGGCGGACATGTACTTGCTACTACCAACGCTGATACAGTAAAAGGCCAGGTATTAGGTGCATGTAGCACTGCTCTTACCTATGACGGAACCATGTATGGTTATCCGGTATCAGCAGAGACTTATGCTTTATTCTATAACAAGGCTCTGATCGCTGAAGATAAGGTTCCTACTACCTGGGAAGGTGTTGTTGAATTCGCTAAGACCTTCAATGCTGCTAACAGTGGTAAATATGGATTTATGATGGATGTAGCGAACGGATATTACACTATCATCTTCACAACCAGTGATGACAACCGTTTATTTGGACCTAACGGTAACGATACAACTAATACGAACATCAATTCCGAAGCAAGTATCAAGGGTATGGAATTCTTCAAGGGCTTACGAGGCATCCTTGATGTTCCTTCCGCTGACTTAACAACATCTATCTGTGATGCAGCCTTCTCCAGTGGCAATGTTGCTATGTTTATTACCGGTTTATGGAATGTAACTAACTTTGAAACCGCAGGTGTTGACTTTGGTGTAGCTCCACTTCCCAGTCTTCCCGGCAATGATACACCGGTTGCTTCCTTCTCAGGTACCAGATCCATGTTCGTGTCTGCATATTCCGAGAATCCGGAAGAAGCTGCTTTATTCGGCGAATTCCTTTTAACAGAAGAGATGCAGAAATTACGTTTTGAACTTACCGGCTCCTTACCATCCATCAATATTACTGTTGATAGCCCTTATATCGGTGGCTTCTTACAGCAGTTAGATTATGCGTTCCCTATGCCTTCCATCCCTCAGATGGGTGCATTCTGGGATGCTATGAATGCAGCAAGTGCTAATATCTGGGATGGCGCTGATATCAAGACAGAATTAGATGCATGTAATTCTACGATCTTAGGACAATAGAATCGGATTTTTATTCATAGGTAGCCATGTGGGTTTGATACCTCTTTCTCACGTGCTTATATTGGGGTGTTGTTTTCTATTGCAACGCCCCTTTTTCATAAAAATGTTTAATTAAAAAGGATTGGTGAGCTATGGGTACAAGATTAAAGGAGGACGGGTCCTCGAAGAAGCAGCTTCTGATTACCTCCATCCTATTTATGGGATTCGGACATATGGTTTATTTGAAGCAGTACATTAAAGGGGCGATATATGCAGCGATTGAAATAATTATGTTGTGCATGCTCCCGGTAATAATCTCTAAGGTGAATGGATTGATTACCTTAGGTTCTCCACAACCGGAATTACCGGTTAAGCTGAGAGAGCATTCCATTTTTATGCTAATCGATGGTGTCATGATTTTTGCAGTGGTTTTATTATTTTTTGTTATCTATTTTATATCTGTTCGTAGTGCGTTAAATGATTATAAAGACTTTTGTATTGAAAAGAAGTTAAAGGGGAATAAGGCTTCTATGTCCGGTCTTCTTGGAAAAGCTTTTCCTATCTTCGGACTTGCACCTACCGTTATCCTAATTATCTTTTTTGTTGTCGTTCCCTTAGTTTTTGCAGCCGGTGTAGCATTTACCAATTACTCTGCACCAAAACATATTCCTCCGAATAACACCGTTGACTGGGTAGGATTCGATAACTTTGTCACCATGTTTGGCGGAGATGCAACCTGGACCTCAGCCCTTGGAAGAGTTGCGCTGTGGACTTTGGCATGGGCGATTCTTGCCACTGTTACCTGCTATTTTGGTGGTATGATTATGGCAGTAGTACTACTTGATAATAAACTGAAAATAGCTCCCTTGTTTCGCGGGATTTTTATACTGCCTTATGCAGTACCTTCTGTGGTTAGCATGCTTGTGTGGCAGAACTTACTTAACGGTTCCTTTGGCACCGTGAACCGCACTTTGATGCAGCTAGGGGTGATAGATAAAGTAATTCCCTGGTTATCGGATCCATGGTTAGCCAAATTCACGGTTGTAATGATTAATCTATGGGCTGGCTTTCCTTATTTTATGTTGCTGATTACCGGTACGATGACGGCAATCTCAGCAGATTTATTCGAGGCAGCCAAGATTGATGGAGCAGGCCGCTACCAATTATTTCGAAAGATTACCTTGCCACTCGTTCTTTATCAGACCATGCCACTCATTATCATGTCCTTTACCCATAATATTAATAACTTCGGAGCAATTTTCTTCTTAACCGGTGGTGATCCTGTTGTAGCTGACTCCACTGTGACAAGTGCCGGAGGTACGGATATTTTGGTTACTTGGATCTATAAATTAACGATTAACCTATCAAAATACAATTATGCTTCTGTACTTGCAATCATGATTTTTGTAATATTGGCTCCGTTTGCTATCTTCAATTTTAGAAGAACGAAATCTTATAAGGAGGGTGAGCTGTAATGAAAATAATCCGGAAAATAAATTTATCAGTAGTCATCCTGTTTTTGACCATTTTTTCATTGGGTGTGATTTACCCGTTAGTCTATGTGGTAAGTGCCGCATTTTCTCCGGGCAATTCCATCGCTTCCTTGAATATTATACCGTTTGCTGATGGTTTTACTACACAACACTTTGTTCATCTGTTTACCAATACAAAATATCTAACCTGGTTTAGGAATACCTTAATTATTGCCACCAGTACTTCAGCCTTAACGATTCTGGTTGCATCCTTGGGAGCCTATGTATTCTCCAGGTTTCACTTTGCGGTGAAGAAGGGTATGATGCTGACGATGCTGATTCTTCAGATCTTCCCGTCTTTTGTTGGTATGATTGCAATCTATGTAATTCTGCTTCGTATCGGTGGTCTGGACCAATTATGGGGCTTGGTGCTGGTATATCTGGCAGGGAATATCCCATATAATACTTGGATGGTTAAGAGCTATATTGATACAATTTCAAAAAGCTTGGACGAATCGGCACGAATTGATGGCGCTAACCATCTGACCATCTTCTGGAAGATTATTCTTCCGATTGCCAGACCGATTATCATATTTCTTGGAATTTCAAGCTTTACCGCACCTTGGATGGACTTTATCTTTCCGAAGATGGTACTTCGATCTGCGGATAAGCAGACATTGGCGCTTGGCTTATTTAGTTTTGTAACAGATAAGAAGAATGAATTTACTACCTTTGCAGCAGGGTCACTTCTGGTTGCAATCCCGTTTATCATCTTCTTTATTATTTCCCAAAAAACAATGGTCACCTCCTTTGGTGGTGCAGCTGTGAAAGAGTAAAAAGGAGACTATGCGAAAGATGATGACAGAATTCGGATTTAATTCGAGCTATTTGACAAAAGACAACCAGCCGTGGTTTCCGATTATGGGTGAGATGCATTATTCCAGATATCCTCAGAAGTACTGGAAGGAATCCTTATATAAAATGAAAGCAGGTGGAGTAGAAGTTGTATCCGCTTATGCGATCTGGATTCATCATGAGGAGATCGAAGGAGAATATGATTTCTCCGGTAATAAAGATTTAAGAAGTTATGTGAATGCAGTGAAGGACTGTGGATTATATCTCCTGCTCCGACTGGGGCCTTGGGTTCATGGAGAGGTAAGAAACGGTGGCTTCCCGGATTGGTTGATGAACAAGGGATATCAGCTTAGACATAATGATCCGGCATATTTAGAGGAAGTGAGAAGATATTATACCACCCTTTATGAGCAGGTGAGAGGCCTTTTACTCACGGACGGAGGTCCCATCATCGGGATCCAGATTGAGAATGAGCTGGGTCATTGTGGTGGTGCATACGGCGAAGAGGGTGAGAAGCATATGCAGCAACTGAAGCAGATAGCAGTGGAAGCAGGCTTTGTGGTACCTTTCTATACTGCGACCGGTTGGGGTGGTGCTGCTACCGGAGGTCTACTTCCGGTGATGGGTGGATATCCGGAAGCGCCTTGGGATCAGAGATTAACAGAGATTGAACCCAGTGGTAACTTTATCTTCACTTATGAGAGAAACGATCATAACATCGGTAGTGATTATGGACTTGGAGAAGGAGTTAGCTTTGATTTTGCACATTTCCCATATCTGACGGCAGAGCTTGGTGGTGGGTTACAGGTAACGCATCATCGTAGACCGGTAGCAGAAGCGGAAGATATCGGAGCGATGTCCTTGGTAAAGCTTGGCAGCGGAGTAAACCTCCTTGGTTATTATATGTACCATGGCGGAACCAACCCGATGGGTAAGCTCAGTACACTCCAGGAGTCCAGAGCAACAGGATATCCCAATGACCTACCGGAGTTGAATTATGATTTTAGAGCACCGATCAGAGAATATGGTCAGGTATCGGATACTCTGAAAGAATTAAAGCTATTTGCTATGTTTGCGAAGGAATTCGGTAGTGAGCTATGCACTATGTCAGCCTACATTCCGGAGGAGAATCCACTAGTCCCGCAGAATCAGGTAGATCTGCGAAGCTCAATACGCCATAATGGACAAAGTGGTTATCTCTTTGTTAACAATTTTCAGAGACATTATCCGATGGCTGAGCATAAGGATGTGATACTTACTGTAGAGCTTGGCGAGGAGAAGATAACCTTTCCGAAGGTTACCATTCAAGATAAAGACTACTTCTTCCTACCTTTTCATATGAAGGTGGGAGATGCAATGATAAAGACAGCGATGGTATCACCTCTGTGTGTGTTAAATAACGAAGAAAAGACCTATATCTTCTATGGCGACAGAGAGCCAGAATTTGAGCTTGAAGGCAGTCTAGTGAATACTAGATTGATTACATTGAGTAGAAGAGATGCCAGAAATGCCTGGAAGGTAACTCTGGATCAGGAATACCTTATTGTCAGTGAGCAAGTGGTATTACAGACTGAGAAGGGGATTGAGCTGATAGGAAGTACACCGCTTCAGATGAAAGTATATCCTGAACTTCTTACTCTTCCTAAGGGATGGACGAAGTCTGAGTCAGACGGAGAGTTTGCGGTCTATCAGAAGGAGCAAAAAGAACTTATGGTTCCTACTGAGGTTACAACCCTAGTTCAGTCAGCAGAGAAGAGGAAATATTCAATCCGACTAGAGTATCCACAGGAAATGTTGGATCAAGATAATTCTTCCGCTAGGATCAATGATTGCTTTCTGTTAATTCAATATGAAGGTGATATGGCAAAAGCATATATCAATGGAGAGTATGTGGCAGATCATTATTATACCGGAAGACCTTGGGAAATTGGCTTAAAGCGCTTTGACTTTGTGAAGGAGATTACGATAGAACTATATCCGCTTCATGAAGGTGCTCCTATTTATCTGGAGGAATGGCCTGTGATGAAGGAGGGTGTGGCTTGTGAACTGACGAAGGTTGCAGCGACCTTAGAATATCGTACGGTTCTATAGAACGTAACAGAGAAATGTTGTACAGAATTGCTTAATTACAAAACAGAATATAATAATGGCTTCAAAGCCGTATGCGACTTGAATACTTAATGATAACTTTGGTGCAGTAAGTGTAATCCGGTACCATACGGCTTTGATTTATAACATGCAATAGAAACGCAATGGAGCATTTTATTGAAGCGGGGGAGGTATTTATGAAGAAGAAAGGTTTTATCATAGGCGCGGGGGTCATCTTGATCCTATTGGCAATCGGTATATTTATGATATATCGATTTATCGTGAAGGGGGAATTAACAGATGCCGGGGTAGAGAATAAGGAGCTTTTCGTTGAGAAGATTGAAGGACTCAGCCCGGAATTCATCAAAGGCGTGGATGTGTCCAGTGTGATTGCTTTGGAGAAGAGTGGAGTAGTATTCTATAATGGGAGAGGAAAAGAGCAGGATGTCTTCAAGACTTTATCTGAGGCAGGTGTGAATTATATCCGAATTAGAATCTGGAATGACCCATATGACGCAAGCGGTAATGGGTATGGTGGCGGCAATAATGATCTGACTGCTGCGGTAGAGATAGGTAAGCGTGCCACGAAGTATGGGATGAAGGTGTTAGTGGACTTTCATTATTCTGACTTTTGGGCTGATCCGGCGAAGCAACAGGCACCGAAGGCTTGGAAGGAGCTAAGTATATCGGATAAGGGTAAGGCTCTCTACGATTATACTAAGGTGTGCCTTGAGACCTTATTGGAGGAAAAAATTGATGTCGCAATGGTGCAGATTGGTAATGAAACCACCGGTAACTTCTGTGGCGAGAACAACTGGAATAACATCACCGCTTT
>JAQZBA010000151.1 GCA_029239365.1 Herbinix sp.
GTTACCATAGACAACCTCTCTGGAAAGCTTTATTACTTCGTGAATATCAGCAATCTGACCTTCCTGAATTCCTTCATATACTACAGCATTGGGTACTTGAGAATCTATATTGATTAAGACATTTCCTTTATAGACAGCGATTAGAGAATATCTTGTCTTGCGTTCGGTATTTGCTGCCTCTTCTAGGATGACCGAGGCTCCCTCCAACAGAATCTCTCTGCATCTTCCGGTAGTTTTTACATGGGCAAGTTCTTCCTTGCCATCTATGAGAACACGGGCGAGGAAGCGGTTAGGGCGGCTGAGAAAGATGGCAGTTCTTATCATGGAATAGTTCAAGATGAGATTCTCCTTTATCGTTCCTTTTTGCATGAGAGCTGCATAAGCATCTCAGCAATATAGCGAGTATAGCATATAATAAGGTCTGAAACAACAAGCCTAGATTGAAATTAACAGGAGAATTCCTCATCGAAAATTAAATTGTCTGGGAAGTTGACATTACTGTTTAGAAGTAGTATTATAAGCATAGACCACCTGGTCTATGAAATATTGCGCTTAGGGAGGATGATGTTTTGAAAGATAAAAGCTTTGAGAGAAGAACAGAGCTATTAGAGGCTGCATTGAAGGAATTTACTTCAAGAAGCTATGAGGATGCATCATTGAATACAGTCATCAAAAATGCAGGAATCAGCAAAGGGACCTTCTATTATCATTTTACAGACAAACAAGCCTTGTACTTATATCTACTGGATTCGTCAGTAGCAAAGAAATGGGAATATATCAATGCTTCATTCACCAATGACCCGACACAAGAAGTCGATAACAGCATATTTGGTAAATTTAAAGCACAGGCAAGAATAGCGGTCGAATTTGCCATAAAGTATCCACAATATCATGAACTTAGCCAGATGTTTGCGAAAGAAAAGGGAAATCCGATTTATGAGGTTGCTTTAGAGAAATTGGGTGGTGACTCAGAGAAATTTCTTGCAGCGATGATTGAGGAAGAGTACAAGGCTGGCAGTTTCAAGGAGGAGTATCCTCAGGAGTTTCTGGTTCGGACATTAAGCTACCTTTTTACCCATTTCCACGAGGTATTTAATCAGGAAGAGGATTTTGAACTGGATAATATGTTATCCCACCTGGATGCCTACGTTAATCTGATCCGCTTTGGAATAGAAAAAATAAAATAGGGGGTATTGATATGAGAAAAGAGAATAATAGGTTCTATGATAGACTTTTTGCAATTATTTTTTGTGTACTGACGATAATCTTTATAGGATTAGCTTTTACCAATGTTAGTTTTTTTGATTGGGTGTTTGCCCGCCACCAGAATCAACTGAGCTGGTATATCAGACCGTTGTTTCTAATTCCATTCTGCTTTTTTGCTTATCGCCGTAGCTTAGCGGGGATATTTGGAACAATCTTTTTACTAATTACCAGCATGTGCTGGTTCCCTGTTCCTACCGAGGTTAATAGTAATGTGAGTGATTTTCTCGCGATGGAGAAGGAATACTTAACGGGAAACTGGGAAGCTTCTAAAATATTAGTTACCTTATTAGTTCCTACTTCCTTAACAGTGCTGGTTATCGCTCTATGGAAACGCAGCTTGTGGATGGGGATATCTACCCTTGTCTTTATTGCTGTTGCTAAAATGCTATGGAGTGTTGCCTTTGGCGGTGAATCAGGTAAGGCGGTTATAATACCTGCGATCATAGGATTAGTCGTATGTATAGTGATGATTGTAATTGGTTATTTAAAGCTTGAGAAGAAGAAAAAGCTCCAAACCGAGGAGCGGTAGGAATGAACAATATCAAAATATTTCAATTGGGAATAAAGCAGTATATTTTTTATAATCATTATTCGGAAAATGATTGTAATATTATATGGAATAATGATTGACTTTTCTAATCCATAGTGCTAGAATGTGAAAAAATGGAAAGGCAATGACAAGGAATAGTACAGGTTGATTGGATTGCAGCAAGCAGTGGGATATGATTGCTTGCAACAGAGAGAAGATGGTTGGTGCAAATCTTTATGAGAATAACCTGGAAGGCGCCTTTGAGCTGTGGTTTGAAAGGATAGATTCTGAGTAGATTCCAACGGAGCTTCCACCGTTATAGGGAAAGCAGCATAAAGATCAGATCCCGTGCTGTAACAGAGAGCAGTTTAAGAATTATTTCTTACTGAATTTAGGTGGTATCACGGACATTAAGTCCGCCCTAAGCTAATCGCTTAGAGCGGACTTTTTTATCGTATAGTAAATTGCGTACTATACGATAAAACGCTATGCAATCGTAACGCTATGTTCACTTATTAACAAGGAGGACTCTATCATGAGAAGATTATCAATGGAAAAATTAGTAGCATTTTGCAATCAATACGGGTTTATATTTCAAGGCAGTGAGATCTATGGAGGACTGGCCAATACTTGGGATTATGGTCCGCTGGGAACAAGACTTAAGAATAATATTAAAGATGCCTGGAGGTATTTCTTTATCCAGAAGAGGAATCACAGTTATGAGATAGATTCAGATATTTTGATGAATCCCACGGTTTGGGAAGCGAGTGGTCATTTGGCCAGCTTTACGGACCCGTTGCTTGATTGCAAAGAATGCAAGACCAGGCATCGTGCAGATAATCTGATTAATGATGTTACTTCTGATGTGAATGCAGATGCCATGACACAGGAGGAAATGTTACATTATATTACAGAGCATAAGATCCCGTGTCCAAAGTGCGGAAAGTCAAATTATACGGACATACGTCAGTTTAATCTGATGTTTGCAACTCAGCGAGGTGTAACGCAGGGTAATACTAATATCATCTATCTGAGACCGGAGAATGCGCAAGGAGAGTATGTCAATTATCTAAATGTTATGAGGACGATGCGAACCAAATTGCCTTTTAGTATTGGTCAGATTGGAAAAGCATTTCGTAACGAGATAACTCCCGGTAATTTTACGTTCCGAACAATAGAATTTGAGCAGATGGAATATCAGACCTTCTGCAAAAAGGGAACGGACGAGGAACAATATGAATATTTTAAGCAGTATGGAACAGAGTTTTTTGAGTTTATCGGTCTTAGTAAGGAGCATCTTAGATATCATGATCATGAAAAGCTGGCACATTATGCAAAAGCTGCCTGTGATATTGAATATTTATTTCCTTTCGGTTGGGGTGAAATTAATGGAACACATAACCGAACGGATTACGACTTATCAAGACACCAGCAGTATTCGGGCAAGAGCCTGGAATATTATGAGGAACAAACAGGGGAACGGTATATTCCCTATATTGTAGAATCAACCTATGGATTGGATCGTACCTTCTTGGCCGTAATGTTCGAGACACTGGTAGAAGAGGAACTTGAACCAGGTGAGTCGAGGCAGGTAATGAAGCTTCCTGCTATGTTGGCTCCAATCAAGGTGAATGTTCTACCACTGATAAAAAAACGCCATAGCGAGAAAGCAATGGAGTTATATCAGATGCTTCAGAAGTACTTTATGGTCTCCTATGATGATGCAGGTAATATCGGAAAGCGTTATCGCAGAGGAGATGCGATAGGAACTCCTTATGCTATTACAATCGATGATAATACCCTGGATAATGATATTGTTACCTTAAGAGATCGAGATTCTATGCTCCAAATTAACATTCCAACCGGTGAGCTGATATCCCATATAATGAAAGCTTTGGTCTATTAATTTGTCAGTAGGCTGCCGGAGTGAGGGATAACTATCTGAAACAGTCATCTGTAACAGAGGGATAGCGGAGGGATATCACTCTTCTGGTTCTGTCTGGTTCAGGTGGTTCTTCTTCGCTCAGGATGATTCATCGTAAATGTTGAAAAATATAAATATATGTAAAAGTTGTACAAAAAATTGTTAAAAAAATTAATATTATTAATGGTACTACCAGTTGTAAATTCTAAAATTATATAGTATAATCAAAATCGTTGTTGAAAATAGCAAACTTATTGAAAAGTAAGGACGCAAAGCTGTGAATCTAAGGTGTTAACTATGATCGTCCAGTTACCAAAGCAAAAAACGAAATTAGGTTTCGTTCTACTGCTGTGGTTAATTATGCCGCAGTTCTTTTTTTGTGATCAACATAATTCAGTAGTTAATCCCCGTTAAAAACCGGTTACATATTTCTGATAAGACGTTTGGGCTACAGTGGCTCAAGGTTCTATTCTGGTGAGCGTATTTTGGTTATATTCATGGGCAAACAATGGATATGGAAACTGTTAACAAATGAAAATAGGAGGAACAAGAAGCATGAAATTATCCAATAGAATAGCTCTATTTGTTGGAGTACTAGTCTTTATTGTAGCTGGTGGCTTGGGCACAATCTCGACTGTCTTAAGTTATAATACTGCTTATCGTGAAGTGGAGAACGGGTTGATGGAGGCGTCAGTACAAGGGGCCAATTATATTAATGCCCGATTACAAATGCGTACCGATGTACTGGAGCAACTGGCAATCCGAATCAGTGGTTTACCGATAGAGGAACAAACTAAAATTCTTGCCGCAGAAGCAGAAGGTTTGGGTTACCTGGATTTTGCAGTGGTGGATCTGAAGGGAACAGCAAGATATGCAATTGGTGGGGAAGAGGCGGATCTAAGCGAGCGCGATTATGTTAAGAAGGCGCTAAGCGGACAAGCATGTTTCTCCAATGTACTAGTTAGTAAGGTAACGAATGGAACGGTAATCATGTATGCTGCCCCGATAAAATCAG
Organism: Herbinix sp.; assembly: GCA_029239365.1. Classification (GTDB taxonomy): domain Bacteria; phylum Bacillota; class Clostridia; order Lachnospirales; family Lachnospiraceae; genus Mobilitalea. The sequence goes on from JAQZBA010000151.1 coordinate 4,735, forward strand.
GCGATGAGGTAGTTGGTGCTTTAATCGGAAGAAGAGATGGAGCTGCACTTAACGAAATTGTTAAGAGCATGACCTTCGGAGAGAATGGAAATGCTTTCATTCTAGGATTTGATGGAACATTTTATGCATATGAAGATACTAAATATGTAATGGAACAAAGAAACGTTGTTAAGGATAGCGAGGAGAACGGTGAATTTGGTGAATTGGGTATCCACTTCGAGAAGTTCAGAGTTAGTAAGGAGGGAAACATTAGTTACAATTTGAATGGTGAGGATAAGGTAGCTTCTCTAGTAACAATTCCTAATACAGATTGGGTATTGGTATTAGGTGCTCCACAGAGTCAGGCAACAGAAGGTGTTGATCTGTTAATTATGTTATTGGCAATTGTTTCTATCATATTTGTTTTCGCAGGGATTGCTTTAGCAATTGTACTTGGTAGATCTATATCAAAGCCCATTACCAGCGTAGTGGATATACTTAATAATATGTCTCAATATGATATGACGACAGTGAATAATGACAAAGCAACAAAATACAGGAAGCAATCAGATGAAATCGGAACCATGGCGAATGCAACCCTTGTACTGCAGGATAACTTGAGATCATTGATCGAGAGCATTGCACAATCCTCAGAACATATTGCAGCATCCTCTGAAGAATTAACCGCAATCTGCCAGCAGGCAGCGGTTTCTGCTAATGAAGTAGCCGTTGCAGTTCAGGATATTGCCTCCGGAGCATCGGACCAGGCAAGTGATACGGAAAAAGGTGCCGGTGAAGTCGAGTTACTGGGTGAAATTATAGAGAATGACCAAAAGCTTATCATAAAGCTGAATGAATTGACAAATGAAGTAGAGAGCTTGAAGACGGAAGGTCTGGAGGTTCTTGAGGTATTAGTTAATAAGACCCAGCTGACGAATAAGACAGCGACCGAAGTTCGAGGCATCATTGTAGAGACGAATGAAAGTGCGAATAAGATTGAGGCTGCCAGCCAGATGATCTTAAATATCGCTAGTCAGACCAACCTTCTTGCACTCAATGCAGCAATTGAAGCTGCCAGAGCAGGGGAGCAGGGTAGAGGCTTTGCAGTTGTAGCGGATGAGATAAGAAAATTATCAGAGCAGACAAATCGCTTCACCGGAGAAATCGTAAAAGATATCGAGGAACTGACCGGAAAGAGTAAATATGCAGTAAAAGCTATGGCTGAGGTTGGAGAAAATCTGGTAGAACAGACCAACAGTGTTGACATTACAAATACAAAATTTGAAGGAATCGCTGATGCAATAGAAAACCTGAAAATATCAATCAATTATTTGAATCAGCAAAGCAAGGAAATGGGCAATAAGAAGGATGAGATCGTAGGCATCATTCAGAACCTGTCTGCAATCTCTGAGGAGAATGCAGCAGGGACAGAAGAAGCAACTGCTTCCATTGAGGAGCAGACGGCCTCAATGAATGACATTGCGAGTTCAAGCGAGAGTCTCTCCGGTTTAGCGGAAGAGATGCAAAAATCCATCGCTAAGTTTAAGATGTAAGAGTTGATAGAAAGAGTTCTTAGCGAACTTACATTAATGAATCTATGAAGAAGCCTGCCGGATGTTTTCGGCAGGCTTTTTCTTAGATTCATTAATATGATATTATGCTGTACCAACCTGTGGTTGAAAGAATTAATTCATAAATCAATCGGATATTATACTATAAATTTCTGAACGGCCCGTACAAGATGGTCGGCATTGATATTAAGCTTGCCAACAGATTCATTCAGGGAGCCTACAGAAGAGAGCTGGTCGTTTGATACCTGATTAACATTGTTGGAGGAAGCAGCGATTTCTTCCAGTACAGCTGAGATACTCTCAATCGCTTCCAGAGTACTTACTCTTGCTTCGTTAATATTATCAACATTCTCTGTTATGTATTTCAAGAAGACAACGAGCTTCTCTACACTCTCATTAATATCCTGATAAGAGATAGTGGTATTCTTAACAGCGGTATCTTGTAAGGTTAGTACCTTCTCCGCTTTCCGGGCGATTTCAACTACACCGGAGGTATCCTCCTGAATGCTATTAATGATTTTTTTGATATCACTGACAGAAGACTTTGACATCTCGGCGAGAGTCCGAATTTCACTTGCTACAACAGCAAAGCCTTTTCCGTATTCTCCGGCACGAGCTGCTTCAATTGAGGCATTCAAGGATAGCAAATTGGTTTGATTCGCGATATCGTTGATTACATTAATGATATTATTAATCGAGGATGATTTTGTGGCCAGCTTCTCGATTTCATGAATAATTTCGGTTGTGATTGCAATGGTGGAGGAAGTCTGCTGATTTAACTCATCCGTAGTTAAGGTTCCTTCCAGTACTCTTTTTTTTGTGTTATCTGCAATATTACCAATTTCTTTGGTGCTGTCACTAACCAGCTCTATCTTATGAGAAAGGCTGTCCATCTGTGTCAGACATTCTTCAGCATTCTTAGCCTGCTGATTAACTCCCTGTTCGATCTCACCCATTGCACTTGATATATTCTCAGCGGATCGTAAGAACGCCTCTGAGGTTTTGGATAAATCAGAAGAAGATTCTAAAACTTCGCTGCTGGATTGCTTTACCTGTTGAATTAATTCATTAACATTGAGGAAGGTTTCTTGTATCTCTTCGGTGAGAATGTGAAATTCATCCTTACGTTTTGATGTGAATTTAATCGTGAAATCTCCTTTAGCGGCTTGTTTCAGCTTTGAATTAATTCCTCGTATCGTCCGGTCTATACCCATGGATAACAGAAATGCGGTAACAAATGCAAGGATACAAGCAACCACAACGATGATAACTGTAATCTGTCTGATACTGTCTGCCTGTTTATCAATGGTTGCTTTCGGCATTAATACACAGATCATAGCTCCGGTATCACCGATTTTGGAGTAGAGGAATAGATAAGGAGCTTCTTTATAATCGATTTCCTTAGTCCCACTGAGTTCTGTGGATGCCAGTGCTTCCTGATAGAAGTTCTCATTCGTAAAGACCGGCTCAGAGTCTGTGGCAACAGTGATTTCAACTGCTGTCTCGGTTGTTTCTTTCTGAGAATGATTAATAATTTCCTTTCCATCCGGAGTGATCACACCAAGAATACCGGAGGAATCAATCGTAAGGTCTGCTAAAATTTTATTAATTGCGTCCGCTTTGATATCTATGATCAGTGCAGAATCCAGTCTTCCAAAGACTCGTATGATGCGCATTGTATAATCCTGTGGTCCTGTCTTTAAAATGCTATCAAGATAATCATCTTGCCCATCCCAGACAGTCTTCATAGGATTATCTTTTAGATATTTACCGAGCTCTGTCTCAGAAAATCCTGCATAGAAGTTGTTAAAGGTTAATTGTGTTGTTGACATTGACAAGGCAGTATCAGAAATGATATAGATATTACCGATGAATTCATCCGTGGTTTTCTTAGAGGTGATTGATTTGGATGTAGAAGCCTTCGTGTTACCCAGGTCTACTACATCTCCGGTATTGGTAAGATACTGAACCAGAGCGGTGTCGCTTGCAAATTGGTTACTTGTAGCAACAACATTTTGGAATCCAAAGCGCATGTATTGTGCAGCCATATTAATAGAATCAGCGGTTGAGACTTCATAGTTGCTTTTGATTGCAGAGGATGCTTTCTCGAAGGATGCAACACCCAGCAGGATGATACACACAATCGGTATGAAAAAGGAAGCGATCAACCTGAATCTCAGGGTAGAGAAGAAACGTACTCTCGGGAGATTACCCAAAGAATCATCTCTATCCTCCCGTAGGTTCCTGCTTGAGTTATTTACTTCTGCATTTTTGGCTTTTTTCCTTCTTTTCTCCTCATTCCTTGACTTTATGACGGTTTTTTGATTTTTCCCCATATCTTCGTCCTTTCTTATCTCATAAGTACTATTTTACCTTCGTCCCCATAGCGAATAACGGTTCTTGTTCGTAACAAGATGCTATAATTATACTATTTTGGTTAATTCTTCTCCATGTATAAACCACTCAAATTATGTAGAAACAAAGTAAATCATAATATTTAGTACTATTTTTGAAGGGGATTTAAGAGCATA
>JAQZBA010000152.1 GCA_029239365.1 Herbinix sp.
AAAATTATGTTGTCTGTCCTGATTACCGATGATATCTTCTTTGAGAAGCTGGTCTCCAGTGGGATATAATCCACAATTACCCTCTGTGGGTTCTGTGAAATCCACATGTACACCACCGGATAAAGCGGATATCTGTGGATAATTACTTAGTGTCTGCTTTACTAATTCAATTATGTTCATCAACCACCTGCAACCTTCTGAGCTCCTCGGAGGATCTGCTCTTTCTTGTCAACTTTCATGCGTTCGAACCAATAAGGGCCCCTCATTGGCGCTCCGTTATAGTTCATGTCTTTATCGGTCAATATCTTACTCTCCCCATGGCTCCACGCACTTCCGGTAACGGAAGAAACCATTAGCTTTCCATAATAATGATATCTTGCATACGGAACATTCTGGTGTATCTCTCCAGTTCCTATTTTTGTGCCAATAGTTGCCGACTTAGTAAGAACTCCATTGAGTCTTGGTGTATATGGATCCATTAGCCGAATTACTTCCTGGTCTACGTATTTCTGTACCCTCTCGTTTGGTAATAGACCTCTATCATGTAGGAGTTTCTGTAGATCATTCATCTCAAATCGTCCGTTGAATTCCATCCGATCACCTGCCTGATATCTGATAATGTTGGATGTTCTGGCTACCGTAAAGCTTGCCATCTGCCACTGTCACTGTGTAAACATCGTGCGCCGCCTTGAGAGCCGTCAGAGATGCCGATACCGTAGCCTGTGACGTATTGTCGAACTCTGTTAACACCTCGCCTTTGACAACCAGATCTTTACCAGTAGTAAATATTAAGCCATCCGGAGCACTGCTGGACGGAATAAACACCTTCAGAGAATCCGCTGAGGTTAATCCGGTTTTCTCAACATTACTTTGCTTTACTTCTTGCCAGAACACGGCTTTAATAATCGATCTAGTATATTTACCATCCTTACTGCATGAATAGAGCGTCATATCTGCATTGGTATACATATCAACACCCCCGATACAGAAGGCCGGTCATTGAAAGCCAATTATAAATGATGCTACGAATAGATATGCTCAACAGCTTCTCCTTGGCTTCGGGACTTACATAAGATACGGAATACTCTCCAACCTTCTCAGATGCAACCCCTTTGGTATCTTCCGTTTCGGACTTATGGATTGCCTCAGCAACCTCACAGCAGCACATTTTCACATCATCCGGAACGTTGGCTTCGTCAACCCGATTAAAGGTGTATTTTTTTATTTCCAGAGTAGCTTTTCTGGCGCATTTGTCAAAAGGGGCAGTGTCAGTAACTGCCCCTTTATAAGTACCGATATAATACGTATAATCAGCGTAGTTAATCATTGGCACCGCCTCCTAATTCTAATTACGCAAAGTCTACAAGTAAACTTGTATCCAGTTCCTTGATGCCATAGATGATATCGAATGAAATGGTGTCTGTCTTAGTAGAAGTGTCATAGTCCATAACTACACGAACCGCTAAGCCGTTAGCACTTGCGATATAAGCCTTGGATGCACCCATAGGAAGCTCCAACTGGCGAGTTACTAATGCGATACCGTTTCTGTGGAACCCAAGTGCATGAGCTTTCTTGATAACCTTAACAGCTACCGCTTCAGTGATTGTTGCAGGAATATTCTGGTCAACCTTAAGAGTACCGGCGCCTGATACAAGTGTTAAATCCTCGGTTACAGTGTAGAGATAGCCATTAACGATTAGCTGGTCACCCTTCTTGATCGTACCGGTTGCTGCGGAACCTTCGGAAACAGTAAATTCGGTTGCATTGGCAGTTCCTACAACCTTGTAAGAAACAGCGGTACCTGGTGTAGCAGCTGCAGACTGAGGACAATTCTCAGAAGAGAATGTTTCGCAAGTGTAAACCTTGCCGATTTCAGCATCTCTTAAAGCCTGAGAGTCACCAGCATAAGCCTGCTTAGCAAAGTTATCAAGCGTATTATACTTGTACTGAATTTCAGCGGGAAGAATAAGGCGTCTGTTCTGTTTCGGAGCCTTAGACATATCAAGTGCTTTACCAACACCGGCGATATCAACCAGTGCAGGAGTAGCGGATACGGTTGCTGCCTTAGCTGCTTTTTCAACACCTACTGCCAATAAGTCAACATCAATTGCCTGTGCAATAGCTGATAATGCTGGAGCAACTACCTGCTCGCTAAAATCTTTAATATCAAGAGCCATCTCCTTAGAGGTAACCTTTACAGTCACATCACGGAAGCGATCCATCTTAACATCTGCACTTCCTTCGGTAATATCCTGACTGGATACTGTACCGGTGAAGTTCTTCGCAACGAATTTAGCAGGCTTTCTAACAGTGATAGTATCGCCAACCTGAACGAATTCCTTGGAATAATCTCTATGCACCAAATTCGCCATTGTTAACTGACTTTCAAGCACCATGAGTGCTTCATTTGCAATTACCTGAGGGGTTAATAATGTGTTCATGCTTTATACCTATCCTTTCTTGGTTCCTTGCCTAAATGCCTTATACTCTTCGTATGACATTTTGGTTGGGTCTTTGTCCTTTGAGCCTTTTTGTCTCTGGCCCCAGGATCCCTTTTGGTTATCGGTTTCATCCTCATCTTCGTCATCATCCTTATCGGATTTCTTTTTCCTAGAATCCGAACCTTTAACGAACTGAGGAAACTTCTTTGTTACCACTTCCAATGCCTCGTCCATGTCGGTGTCTTCATCAACATAAGCCTTGGCCAGCGCAATCGCTTCCTTCACATATTCCTTTGAAATATCGTGATCATAGCAGAGTACTTTCATCTCGAGATCTGAAAGCTTCTTGGAGGTAGCATCTTCCTTGGATTTATCATCAGCGCCTTTATCGCCCTGTTTGTCATCCTGGGCCTGCTCTTTTACCTGCTGCTTCTTGCGCTCCCTCTTAAGACGTTCGGTGATCATATCATCGATCTCTTTTTGAGTGTAGGTCTTACCCTTGTCCGACTTTTTGCTCTTATCGTCAGAACCTTTATCGTCCTGATCATCATCGTCTTGGTTGTCGTCACCTTCATCACCGGTATTGTCGGCACCGTCACCGTCTTCGCCTTTTGCAGCGAAGAATTGTAGGTTGTATCTAAGCATCTGATTTCTTAATTTCATAATTACCCTCCATTTTAAGCCTGTCGGCATTAATATCCGTGCAGTTTAATATTGCTTAGTGTCGCCAGCACGTTTATGGACAATAAAATAAGACGTTTAACCCAACGTCTTGAATACGGGAGATAATCGGATCACCGCCTATCTATTCTGTTACCCTGAACATATCTGGATTATCTTTGATTACTTGATATAATCCAGTCCCAAGCTTTACAACCTGCTCTTCTTTTAAATCGATCCCCAGCATATCATCGACCGCATGGACTAGCTCGTGGATTAATGTTAATTTCATCTGATTCTCTGGATATTTATTAGCCAGCTTAATTACTTCGTCAACGTATGTTACTTCACCAAATAGTAAGTTGGTGCCATCATCCAAATTGTTAACCTTCACTACTTTGTAATCTTTGTAACCCACTTTTATATTTTCCGGTATATTCACCCTGTCACCTCCTCTATGCTACCTTCCCGAGTCCATCAAGATAGATGCGCTCTTTCTGCTGTGGCAATTTCATCTCATTTGAGAATATCTTATACTGCCTCATGGTTGATTGATACTTTATCTGAGCATTCTGCAGATCGTCTGGGTCAGCACCACCATTATCAAGTAGTTTGATTTTCTGTCTCTGAATTCTCATGAGAGATTCTAATTGCCTTTGTCTCTGAGTGGCTTCATAGGCATTGTATTCCTTGCCATTGAACTCTCTCGGCTTACTCTCCTTAGTATTCATCTCCTTGAGTTGTTCATCGGTGTATTGACGCTCAGAGATACCTTCAATGAATGGGTAATAGGAATGATAACAATTCCATCCCATGAGACCATCACCGGATCCTAAACCACATATATCAACTAACTGCTTTTTGCTGTAAACTCTGCCTTGCCATTCTGCATGAGAGGGTCTTGCACCGGAATGACAAGATACTTCGAACTTATCAGTGCCTAATTCAGATGCGTTTCGCTCGTTAATATGCTCGGTTACCTGAGTAACTCCGGTCATTAATGCTCTTCGTGCAGCAACCTCAATTCGATTAGTCCAACCATTCGAATAGTCCACTGTTCTAAGCCCGCTCTTGGTCATTTCAGCGACTACACGCTTCAAGGTGGAATTATAATCGAACGTACCGGATGCAACCTCTAAAACAGCGGTGTCAAGCGTCTTCTGTAGATATTCTGACAAAGGAGTAAATACTAATTTACCTTGCATCTCAATGGCAAAGCCGAGTGTCTGAGTGATATTAATCATCTGTGACTTGGTTTGCTGGATAACGGAACCTATCAACTGCTGGAGCTCTTTGTTCTCCTTGAAGGGAATGAATTCAGCTCCAATCTTCTCATAGATCTCTTTGTCCCTGGTATAACCCGACTCAATAGCACCCTTATACAAATTATCAACCTCGGCTTCAGATAACTTCAAATACTGCCTTATCTGTTGCTGCATGTATTCAGTACTTTGCCCCATCTGCACCATTCGATATATCTGCCAATCAGCTGATCTGGTGACTTCATCATTGATTTTAATACGACGAATGACATCTTCCATGGTTCGCTGTTGAAGCTCCAATATTCTGCGTTCAAGCTCTAATGGCATACGCTCTAATTCGGGAGGAGTAAACATTGCTCATCACCTCCTATGGGATCATCTCAGCCGGTTCATTAATATTCTTGGCTGCTTCTTCTTCTGTCTCTCCATACCATTTCATTCGGTATTCAAGAAGAGTCATTGCTCCAATAGCTATATCGCCCTTATCGGTCTGTCTCTCGCTCTGCTTATCCTCGATAATGCTATCATCGAAATCAATGTTAACATCCTTGATTTCTTTACCTAATAGCTGTCCAATAGCCTTTACCATGCTCTTAAATGCGCTATCCAAAACAATCTCATGCTTTTTCAAGGATTGATATAGTTCTGATTTATCAGATATAACTTCGGTGGCTGTCTTCACGTTGCCATTCTCAAATTTATATCTGCCGGTACCCATTCCGCATTTGAAACTCAGGAGATCCAGCGCCTTATTGATGCCTTTGTCGTGGTCCTCCGCTCTGATCTGTGGATCATATGTATCAATCTTAAGATTACCATCTCTGTCACCCGGTATCGCATAGAATGTGCTATCGTTTTTATCAAATACTGGCTTAGTAACTCCATCGGTACCCATCTGAATTTTAGCCATAGACAACGGAACCATGATCTTTCTCTTGCCAAGCTCAAACTCATTCATGTAGCTATCAAATACTAAGTCGCAACCCTTTAGCTGATCAACACCGTTGGCATAAACAGAAATACCATAAGGGCTGTCCAGATCGATGTTATTAACAATATTCGGGGTAATAATCTGAAATAGTGGAATTGATATCCCGGTTGGAACCACATCAAGCATACCCTTATCAAGCTCAATATCGGTTCCGGAGTCAGCGTTGACAAGATGATTTTCGATGATATATTTCTTATTCTGCATTTTGTGAATTTGGATATAATACTGCTTCTTACCATCTCTTTCTCTCACACTGCCGAACGCACACTCATTAACATATCCGTTATCCCACGAGAGAGGATATATCATGCCGGCACGGATAAAATCAATTACAACTTTGCCATCGGCATCTTTATACTCGACAAAGGCTCCGGTACCGAGTGCAAAGGCTAACTCAATCAGTTGATTGCCTTTCACTCTGAAATTATTATATTCAAATACTTCCTGTAACTGCTTGTCAAAGTCTTTACCGGTGTATATCTTAACCTTTTCATTAAGCAGCAGATTCGCCCAGTCTTCAGCTACTGTCTTTGCCATCCCGAGAGCGTATCTGTCTTTCCCTACTGACTCGATTCCATTGTATACAGTGTAATGGTGAAAGTCTTTTACGTACCCTTCATACCAATTCATCCATTCGTCAATATGGCTTGTGGTTTCATCAGATGCCACATTGTAACCCTTATCACTAAGATACTCTTGAATTGTCTTCATTGTTCTCACCTCGCTTATGCTGCATTTATATATAAAATATCATCCTGGATATACTCGGTAGAATACTCCATAGCGTCCAAACTATCGATATTCATCTGTCCATCATCAAGACGTACGTCCTTAGTTACTTTCTTTTCATCATATACAGCCTCTTCCAGAGCCCTTCTCGTGTTGGTGCAGCTTTTATGCATCTTATATCTTCCCTGTGACATCATGGAGCTATAAAAAGCTATTCGATCATTAATAGGACCCTTAATAGCATTCTTAAGCTCAATCGGTATCCCAGTCTTAATAACAGCTGCTTCTAATCCACTGATCAACGTCTGCTCTGCGCTATCACAATAAGCTTCATAACATTTATACTTACTCTGGACCTGTTTAACAAAATCAACAAAATCAGCCTCGAGCTGTGCCGGGCTGATCCTTTTCTTTTTGTAATATTCTTTTATTGTTACTACATACTTATAACCCTTTGTAAATCCGGTAAAGGTAAAGGCATGAGCCGACTTAGTTCCACCAAAGTCAACTCCGATCGTTCCATGAGTTATCGGATTCTGCTTTAACCACTCATCATCGATAATGAATGACTCTGAGTTATCTGCAAACAACTGATATATTAATCCATCTGCAGCCACCCACAGACCAAGAATGAACCGTTTGAAGAATACTCCAGTGAACATTCTCTTGTACCGGTCTTTTATCTTCTGGCTCAATGTCAGGTTATCGTCCATTGTGAAGTGTAGATGATAAACATTCTTCTCTTTAGCTTTATCAATGAATTCCTCTTTGATATAGTGGTGCGGTCCTTCCGGATTGCAGTTCATGAAAATCTTATTGTCTTCAACGGAGCATCGACCAATCATCTGATCGATAAACGACTGAGGGAAAAGAGCTGCTTCATCAGCATATGCTCCAGCAGCAGTTAAACCTTGCAGAGCATCTTGAGAAGCTTCTGTATTCGCTCCAAACATGTAATATGTATTCGTTCCAATCTCGATGAAGTTCTCAGAACGGTTGTAGTTATATGACCATCCCCAGGCTGTCAGTATCTGAAGCATAGGCTTTACAACATTACGCTTCAGGGCACCCATCGTCTTTCCGGCCAGTATGAAACTCTCTCCCTCAAATGTCTCTTGGCTCCATTGTAGGAAACTGCATATATCAGCGATAGTCTTCCCTGATCTGATTGAACCATCGGCAATAACGACATCGCAATCTTTAAAGGGAGATCCATCTCTCCAGAAGTTAAGGAGTTTCAATTGCTTCGGTGAGAACGGCTTAAACTGAAAAGCTTTATTCTTTTTCAGACGCTTCGGCATTATCGCTCACCTCTTCCTCATCTGCAAACAAATTCTTAATATCCTCCGGCGAAGGCTTAATTGCTTTCAAGAAATCTTTGATTCCAGTATTGCCATCCGTTCCTACGGATAACTGGGAAACCTCGATTTTAATCTTGGCCATCTCTAGCCTCTGCTTCTCGGTAGCCATGTCCATATGATCAGTTAGCCATTGAAGTGCCTTCATTCGGTCTGCTAATTTGAGTTTGATTCCGTCCTTATTCTTGGATATCTCGGTTATTAATGAGCCATCAACCATCCAGCTTTCGGTGAGATCAACATAGCTCATATCTACTGTTGCCTCTCTTCCTTCGTTGTCTGAGAATGTTACCTCTTTTACCCCAAATGTTGCATAGTCCTTATAGTCAGCAAAGGCTATATCCATGTACTTCTGAAAGATATCTCCTGGTTCTAAGAATGCTTGATTGAGTTTGCCTTGTTTAAGCGCTGCAATCTGATCTCTTATCTTAGGTTTCATTAGGGAATTACACCCCTCTACCATGGCAGTTTCATACGAACACTCATATGTCTTTTGATATGCCTTGGTAGCATTAAAGCACTTTATATAATTCAAACAAAAAAGCCTTTGCTTATCGTTCAGCTCTGGATTATCCATAACCTGTTTGACTTCATCGGCTATCTGCTTTGTAGCGTTCTCTTTCTTTTTGGAGCGTTCCGTATTCTTTTGGAGCGTTCCGTTTATTTTATCATCCCAACTATCCTTTGACTTCCATCCTCGGATAGTCCCAGCTGGTAAATTTAGTTGACTTGCAATCTCAACCAAATCTATAAATCCGTTATTCTGTTTGTATATCAGGAATGCTTGCTCTCTATTAGGATCTCTGACTCTACCCATATCACCACCTCTCAATCATCTAATTTTACGCAATAGAAAAGCACCCCGAAGGATGCTTTAAAATATTAATCGTACATTACTGTAATAACTATATAACCTGGCAATATCGATTGCTTAATATCTTTTACTTGTTTAGTAAAAGCGAAATCATTAACCTGTTGTTCAATGTTGGCAATATCATGCCCTGTGGTAATTGGCCCTGTAAAAATTCTTATTTTCACATGATCGCCTCCCTTCTAATTACCATAATATAACAATATTATTAAATATTCAACGGTAATCAAAAAGGCATCCAGCCAGAGAGATAATCTGTAACCGTATGCCTTTTCTTATGAGGGGGTTCCTTGTGGGAGCAAGGAATTATAGGTTTCATTTCCGCCCGGGTAAAATAGGTTTTTATGTCAGGCGGTATGGAACCGGCAGGAGTCGAACCTGCATCCACTGTACTTGTTGTGCGCGCGCCAGTGCTCTGCCAATTGAGCTACAAATCCCAAACGTTATTTCCCATGATATCGTTCACGCGAAATCATTTAATACAAAGGCTAAACGCTT
>JAQZBA010000153.1 GCA_029239365.1 Herbinix sp.
CCATTGGCAGCTTCCATATCAATATGAAGGAGGAAAAGGTTACTTCCTTAACAACATATCCGGGTTATCATTTGCTTGTCAGGGCAGCGCTCGATAAAGAAAACGATTATAGAGATTATTTAGATTTGCCCTTTACCTATTCGGTAGCGGATACTTCAATTGCAAAGGTAGATAAATTTGGACAAGTAACCGGACTTGTGGAAGGAACAACTACATTAACCGCGAAAGCAGCGAATGGAAAATCTACAAAGTGTAAATTAACCGTTACCAAAAAACCGGAGGATATTGTAAAGGATGAGATGGTAGCGCTCGGAATGGCGAATCCTGTTGGCTATGGTGGATATAGAAGTAGCGAATATTTTATGGATAGCGATTATTCCGCAGTTGATGAGACACAGTTAATCGCCCTGCCTAATAATGAGCTCGGTATATTTAATCGTATTGAATTGGAGAATGGCAGCCAGAAGCTTGAAGCTACTATTTATAATAAAGAATATAAAGTAGTTGATACTAGGGCCGTTGCACTTCCATATACCAGTTGGGGCGGTATTATATTGGGTGAGGATGGATGTTATTACGTTGCCGTAGGACAAAGTAATATAGAAGAATCAGATACGAAGGTTGTGTTCGCTATTATTAAGTATGACTTGGATTTCAAGGAGCTTGATCGCTGTGATATTTCAGACTGCTATTCATCTATTCCGTTTTATGCCAGTAATTGTAGTATGGCTATGAAGGATTCAACACTGGTGGTATACACGGCTAGGGGCAGATATAAAGATGAAGGCGGAGTGACGCATCAATCGAATATCGCGCTGGTTATTGATACCAATACAATGAAGCAATATGATACATTTGTTTCCACCTTCAGTCATGTCAGCCATTCCTTCAACCAGCTTGTAAAATATGATAAGGACAATTTAATCTATGTAGATCATGGGGATGGAGATCCAAGAGCGGTTGTATTAAATTCCTATATTGATTTTAATACAATGATTACAAAAGATTATGTAGAGGTCATTGGCGGTAATAATAATTTGCTTAATATAGAGGGAAACTCAGGAGATAATGATACCGGAACCCGGGTAGGCGGACTTGAAATTGGTACGTATCATAACCTGGTGGCGGGAGTTTCAATTCCGCATGGCAGCTTAAAGGGTGGGGTAAGAGATTATGAGACCAAGAACATATTTGTCGCACTTGCCTCGAAAGATGGAAGCTCTTCTGAATTAAAATGGCTTACAAATTACAAGGAGGGCGGAGCTAGCGGTGTACTCAATTTGCGAATGGTGAAAATCAATGATAATAAGTTTGCATTAATCTATTTTAAATATAATAACGAAAATAAATACACCGGACTAATACTAATTGATTCAAATGGAAAGGTATTAAAGAATAAAGAATGGAAGGGTACTTTTGATGGAACTGTTCAGCCGATCATCTATGAGCATGACATCATATGGATCGAAAGAAAAGCCGGTTATATAAAAAACAATGATTATCCGGAGCTGGAGTATAGGAATAATTTTATTCGTGTTGATGTAAGCGGTGTTAATTAGATCATTGCTCAGTCGCAGTAAAATAAAACAAAAGCACTATCTGCGAATCAAGGGTTTCAGCACTTTGATAAAAAGTGTTGAAGCCCTTTTTAAGATATAGAAATCAATTTATAAGCAAGTAGATGATACATTTAGAATTAACTTGTATATTAAAGCTTGAAATTTTGAAGATATTATTACTAAAGGCTTTGAGCTTGTGGTTATACTTAAGAGAGTGAAATAATTCTGCAATGAAGTAAGATAAGTGAGGTAAAGAATGGATCAGAGTAGTTTTAAAGATTATAAATTAAGTTATGAAATAATAGAGGCAATCGATAAGCTGGGATATGTAAATCCTACAGAGGTTCAACGAAAGGTGCTTCCTTTCGCCCTGGAGAAAAAGGATCTTGTTGTGAGGTCACAAACAGGGAGCGGAAAGACGGCTGCCTATACGATACCGATTAGTGAAATGATTGATTGGTACGAGAATAAACCACAAGCATTGGTTTTAGCTCCCACGAGAGAATTAGCAGTTCAGGTGAAGGATGACATCACAAATATAGGAAGATTAAAACGAATTAAGGCAACTGCCATATATGGAAGACAACCATTTGCAATTCAAAAGACGGAGCTGAAGCAAAAAAACCATGTGGTAGTAGGAACTCCGGGACGCGTGTTGGACCACATTGAAAGAGGGACAATCAATTTAACTCAGATTAAGTTTCTTGTTATTGATGAGGCTGATGAAATGTTAAGTATGGGGTTTATTGAGCAAGTAGAAGCAATCGTTAAGGAATTACCCAAAGACCGCGTAACGATGTTATTCTCAGCTACCTTTCCGGAGGCAGTGAAGAATCTGGCACTTATTTTTATGAGTGATCCGATCTATATTGCGATGGAAGCGGATGGGATTACGGTAGATAAGATTGAACATTTACAGTATAGAGTTGTTGAGGATGAAAAATTTTCTCTGTTAATCGATGTGACAATTACAGAAAATCCGGATAGCTGCATTATATTTTGCAGGACGAAGGAACGCGTGGATGCATTGTATGCTTTACTAACTGGATTACAGTACCCGTGTAGTAAAATACATGGAGGGATGGAACAGGAAGACCGACTGAAAACAATGAATGATTTCAAAAGGGGAGCATTTCGATATTTAATTGCTACCGATGTTGCGGCCAGAGGTATAGATGTGGAGAATATATCCCTTATCATAAATTACGATAAGCCACTAAAGAAGGAAAGCTATGTTCATCGAACGGGTAGAACAGGCCGAGCGGGCTTAGAGGGGAAAGCGATTACCTTTGTTACAGCGAAGGAAGAAAGCTATATGCGGGATATTACTGAATTTATTGGTCTGGATATTCCGGTAATAAGTAATCCGTCAAAAGAAGAAGTTTCACTTAAGAAGGCAGCCTTTGATAAGAAATTAATCGACAAACCAAGTTTAAAAAAACCGAAAAATGATCACTTAAATAAGCATATTATGACCTTATATTTCAATGGCGGAAAGAAGAAGAAACTAAGAGCGACCAATTTCGTTGGGGTAATTTCAAATATTGAGGGAGTTACAGCGGAGGATATCGGGATCATAACAATCTCGGATACGCATACGTACGTCGATATCTTAAATGATAAGGGGCCTATCGTACTGGCAGCTATGAAGAATATTACGGTATGCGGCAAATTATTAAAGGTATCAAAGGCGAATAAGAAGTAAAGCAAATTCAAAGCTAGTGAAGGATTAGATAAGGACCTCGTTCCAGAGTATGTGGGAAGGGGTTTTTTGATTGAAATTAATACTAATTATTTTACATATTTTATTACTTGTGTTATAATTTTTGGCAGTTGACGATACAATTACTGAAAGGAGTAATACACCTTCGGTGTATTTTAAAGTAGATGAAGAATAAATTAAAAAACGATTTAATAATTATGCTAAAAGGTTTTATTATAGGCTCTTCCATGAGTGTTCCCGGAGTAAGCGGCGGGACAATGGCCATTCTCTTGGGTATTTATGATAAACTAATCGGTGCAATCAGTAATTTCTTAAAAGATATGAAAGGGAATATCATTTTTCTTGTGAAGTTTTGTGTTGGTGCAGGAGTTGGTATCGGTTCCTTATCTTTTGTGATTAAGTGGTTATTAGAAGAATTTCCGCTACCGGTATCCGTATTTTTCTTAGGAGCGGTCATTGGCGGCATACCCGCGTTATATAAGAAAACGAAGGAATCACCCTTAAGGGTTACTTCCGGTATTTATTTCTTGCTTGGATTATGTATCATTATATCGATAGGATTTATTCCTGTTGGCAGTTTTAATATTAGTTCCGGCTCCGGCCTTACACACTATCTGATGCTGTTGATTACAGGTATTATTATTGCCTTGGCTATGGTGTTGCCCGGTATCAGTACCTCTCATATGTTACTTGTTCTTGGAATGTATGATGCCATGATTTTGGCTATTACAGAATTTGATCTTGTGTACATTGGTATATTAGGGATTTCAACCCTAATCGGAGTGTTTCTGATAACAAAGCCCATAGAATGGACACTGAATAAGTTCCCGCACCAGACCTATTGTATGATTATCGGTTTTGTACTGGGTTCTACCTCTGAGATATTCCGAGATAAAATATTACCGGCGATTCCTGAGGATGCGGATACCTCTTGGTGGATTGCTTCTATCCTTATGTCGATTGTAGCATTTGTTCTGGGATACCTTTCGATTAATTCCTTATCACGATTTTCAAATGATTAAAGAAGGATATGATTTTTGCTTTAAGGCTTTAATGAAATAGATGACCTAAAATGAAAGTGGAGGTAATCCCTCCACTTTTTTTGTTATTTATTAATTGGTAAGAACCTATTGAAAAGGAAGTTCTTATAATAGGATTAAGAGATAATTGCTGTAAATAATAAGGTGGGATAAATATGAATAGCAGATTATACCATGAACTGTATCATAAACTGGTAAAGGATTATTATGCATCAAAAGTACAGATAAAACAGGTCGGGGCGGGAGAACTGCCGTATGATATCGAAATAGTGGCTCAGAACTTATTAGTACCATGGGCAATCGCAATCAGTGAGGATGGCAGATTATATTTTACGCAGCGATCGGGGGATATTCGGCTGATAGAAGACGGCAAGCTTCTCCCTGAACCGGTTTTTACCTTCCAATCTCCCTTCCAAAGCAGGATGGAGAGCGGTTTAATGGGTATAGCGTTGGATCCGGATTTTTTACAAAACCATTATATGTATGTAATGCATACCTATGCAGAGAGTGGCCGGACTTTTAATCGTGTTGTGAGGTTGATCCTGCAGGAGAATACAGCTTACATTGACCGGGTGCTTTTGGATCGAATTCCGGGTGGCCTTACGCACGACGGGGGAAGAATAAGGATTGGCCCAGACCGGAAATTATATATTACGGCAGGTGATTCAGGCAATGCCGCACTGGCACAGGACACCTCCAGCCTGGCAGGGAAAATACTGAGGATGGAATTGGACGGCAGTATTCCGGAGGATAACCCATTTGACAATTCCTATGTATACAGCTATGGACTGCGTAATCCCCAGGGGATTGCATGGAACTTGAATCATGTTATGTATGCATCAGATCACGGACAAACAGGGCACGATGAGATTAACCTGATATTGCCGGGAGCCAATTATGGCTGGCCCATCGTCACGGGGAGTGAACAAGCCGGCGATATTAATATAAAAAACCCCATTTTACAAAGTGGTGAGGATACCTGGGCTCCTTCCGGTATTACTTATGTCAATCAGGGACCCTGGGAAGGAAAATTACTTGTGGCAGCTTTACGTGGAGAACGCCTTCTCGCACTTTCGTTTAATGAGGACCAAACAGAGGTTGTGAATGTAGATACATGGTTACAGGATGAGTATGGACGTCTTCGGGAGGTTGTCATGGCAGAGGACGGTTCAATTTATATAGCAACGAATAACCGAGATGGCAGAGGGAATCCGGATGCAACGGATGATAAGATAATACGGCTTGTTCCGAGATAAAGTAAAGATTTCTTGTAAGAGAAGAAGTAAGCTGAAAATAAGCAAAGGGAGTGGATTAACTATATTTAGCAAGTGAAATCTATGATATAATGTTAAATACAAATTGATTGTGTTACGAATTACGTCAATCAATGAAAACTGGAGAGGAGTATTCGTTTCGATTATGGCACATTTTGATTATGAAAAAATAAAAGATTCCCGTTATTTCTCAGAGAATAGAATGGAAGCCCATTCTGATCATAAGTATTATAGAACCACCGAAGAGGCTGCTTTAAAATGTAGCAGTTTCCGTTATTCCTTGAACGGATTATGGAAGTTTTCCTATGCGAAGAATTATAAAAATACGATTTCTGGCTTTGAGCTGGTCGATTATAACTGCAGGGAATGGGACGATATAAAGGTTCCGGCCCACCTTCAAATGGAGGGCTATGATACCTTGCAGTACGTCAATGTCCAATATCCTTGGGACGGTCATGAAAAGCTTATGCCGGGAGAACTTCCGACAAGATTTAATCCGGTGGGGAGCTATGTAAAATATTTTGAGTTACCAAGACATATGATGGGGAAGAGGTTATTTGTTTCCTTTCAGGGGGTAGAGAGTGGGTTCGCCTTATGGTTAAACGGCACCTTTGTAGGGTTTAGTACGGATACTTTTACACCCTCAGAATTCGAGCTGACGGAGTATTTGACGGAAGGCGAAAATAAGCTGGCGGCACAGGTATTTAAATGGACCAGCGGCAGCTGGCTTGAGGATCAGGATTTTTTCCGTTTTTCGGGTATATTCCGGGAGGTTTATTTGTACACCGTTCCTGAGGTGCATGTTTATGATCTAGAGGTAAGAACAAATTTGGAGGACTCCTTTTTGAAGGCTGATCTGATGGTTAAGCTGCAGGTGATCGGCGAAACCGGGGGGTATGCAGAGCTTACCTTGACAAAGGAGGGTGAGATTACAGCCCAAAGTAAATCAGAGCTTAATAACCTTACTAGGCTTCATATACCGGTTGAGAATCCGAAGCTTTGGAGCTCGGAATACCCGGAGCTTTATGAGCTTGAGATTTGTATCTATAATTCAGAGGGCAAGCTTCAGGAATTGATTCTTCAAAAAGTGGGATTTCGAAGGTTCGAGATGAAGAATGCCATCATGCATATAAACGGTAAAAGAATTGTGTTTAAAGGTGTAAACCGCCATGAATTTAGCTGTGACAGGGGCCGTGTGGTTACCGATGAGGAGATGCTGCAGGATATCCTTATTATGAAGCAGAACAACATCAATGCGATTCGGACCTGTCATTATCCGGACTGCTCGCTGCTGTATGAATTGTGTGACGAATATGGAATTTATATGATTGATGAGACCAATCTGGAAACTCATGGAATGTGGCAAATGGTACCATCCGGACAACAATCTCGGGAAGATGTGATTCCCGGAGATAATCCGGACTGGCTGGATATCGTATTGGACAGGGCAAACTCCATGTATCAAAGGGATAAAAATCACCCTTCCATCTTAATCTGGTCCTGCGGCAATGAATCCTATGGGGGAAAGAATATTCATGAAATGTCAAGGTTGTTTCATAGGTTGGATGATACAAGACTGGTTCATTATGAAGGGTTTTTCTGGGACAGGCGATTCACTGCTTCCAGTGACATGGAAAGCCGTATGTATCCTTCTGCGGCAGAAATCAGGGAATATCTGTCAGAGAACCGGAGTAAACCCTTTATTTGCTGCGAATACACTCATTCCATGGGCAATTCCAACGGAGGTATGTTTAAATATACGGATTTAACAGAGGAGGAGCCCTTATATCAGGGTGGCTTTATCTGGGATTATATTGATCAATCAATCCGCAGGAAGGACCGGTATGGCAGGGAGACCTTAGCTTATGGCGGAGATTTCGGCGACAGGCCGACGGATTACAATTTCTGTGGAAATGGTATTGTATATGGTGACCGAACCATTTCACCAAAGATGCAGGAGGTTAAATTCAATTACCAGAATATTCGTATTGTGGTGGATAAGACGAGAGCTATCATTAAGAATAAGAATCTATTTACCAATACTTCGGAATATGACTGCAAAGTAACTTTATTAAGAGATGGTTATCCGGTTGAAGAGGCATTTCTTGCCACCGACGTAAAGCCCTTGTCAGAACGAAGCTATGATCTTCCGATCAAAGTAAAAACCAATCCCGGTGAATATGCGATTATAGTATCAATCCAATTAAAGGAAGATATGAAATGGGCGAAAAGAGGGCATGAGGTTGCCTTCGGACAGGAGGCATACTTAGTTAAAGAAGCGAAGGCGGTAAGTAAGAAGCGGTTTGCCGTTACCGACTGCAATAATAATATCGGCGTAAGGGGCGAAAGCTTTGAAGCGCTATTCTCGAAGCTGTACGGAGGTCTGGTATCCTACCGCTTCGGCGGAAAGGAACTATTATCTACCATGCCGAAGCCGAATTTTTGGAGAGCACCTACGGATAATGATAACGGCAACCGGATGCAGGCGCGCTATGGACAATGGAAGTTGGCCAGCCTGTATGCGGATTTCAGAAAGGTAAATTCATCGAATAGTAGCCCCAATCCCACGCTGGAAGTTACAAAGGATAGTGCAATTCTGACTTATACTTATTATCTTCCAACGACACCCGCAGCAGAATGTCAATTAATCTATCAGGTTTATGGGGATGGAACAGTTAAAACAAGGCTAAGCTATGATCCTGTACCGGGATTAATGGATATGCCGGAATTTGGTGTCATCTTTAAAGTAAGCGCTGATTATGATAATGTGGAATGGTATGGCCTTGGACCGGAGGAGACATACTGTGACAGAGATAAGGGTGGCCGATTGGGTATTTACAAGAATAAGGTTATTGATAATGTTGCTAAATATTTAGTACCGCAGGAATGTGGTAATAAGACCGGTGTTCGATACGCTAAGATAACAAATTATCAGGGAAGAGGACTTATCTTTAAGGGAAATGGTATGAATTTTTCAGCACTTCCCTATACACCTCATGAGCTTGAAAATGCAATGCATGATTATGAGCTTCCCCGGGTTCATTACACCGTTATTCGCGTCTCTCTGGAACAGATGGGGATTGCCGGAGATGATAGCTGGGGGGCACGCACCCACGAGGAATTTCTCATTGATATAAAGAATAAGTTGGAATTTGAGTTTAGTTTTCAAGGAATAATTTAAAAACGGTTAGAGATA
>JAQZBA010000154.1 GCA_029239365.1 Herbinix sp.
CCACCGCTTATCTACGATAAAGAATTCCACCTGTATCCTGTATGTGGATGGAGGAAAGATTCAAGAAATGGGAACTCATGAGGAACTATTAGCGAATAAGGGCTGTTACAGTGAACTGTATCTGTCCCAGTATAAATTCTTGGAGAAAGAACTTGCAGTATAATATGAATTAATGCAAAGCATTAATTCATGCTTGTTCGCCCATTGGAGCTTATGGCCGGTAACTGTGTTCGGAACAACAGCAGTTATCGGCCTATCTTTTGTTCATAAAAGTGAGGCGAAATATGTTATTGATACCGTCTAATAAATAGGATAAAATGAAACAATGTTGTAGGTAGTAACTACAGGTGTTTATGTGAGGAGAAATAACATGACATATGACTATAAAGAAGTTGTACCCTATCTTCTTCACTGGTTTGATCGTAATGCTAGAATTCTGGCGTGGAGAGAGAACCCAAAGCCTTATTATGTCTGGGTGTCGGAGATCATGCTCCAGCAGACAAGAGTAGAAGCGGTGAAGGGATATTTCGATCGATTTGTTACAGAGCTGCCGGATATTAAGAGTCTCGCACAGGCTGAGGAAGAGAGATTGCTAAAGCTATGGGAAGGCTTAGGTTACTATAACCGAGTTCGAAATCTACAGAAGGCAGCGAAGATCATCTTGAAGGAATATGAGGGAGAGATGCCGGCAAGCTATGAGAGATTGCTGACACTTCCCGGAATTGGTGTATATACGGCCGGGGCTATCTCCTCGATTGCTTTTGGAATACCGGTTCCTGCAATCGACGGCAATGTCCTACGGGTAATGAAGCGAATTGCAGGAAGCTTTGATGACATAACGAAGGAAAGTGTGAAGAAGGAGCTGTGGCAGGATATTGTGAAAATCATGCCAAAGGACCGTCCCGGAGACTTTAATCAGTCACTGATGGAGCTTGGCGCGATGGTATGTCTCCCAAACGGCAAGCCCTTATGTGATCAATGCCCTGTAATGCACTTATGCAAAGCCTTCCATGACGATATCACACAACAACTTCCGGTGAAGCCTGCGAAGAAGGAACGTCGTAAGGAAGACAGAACGATACTGTTGCTGGAATACCAGAACCGTTATGCAATCCATAAAAGAATGGAGAAAGGACTGCTGGCAGGCTTATGGGAGCTTCCGGGAATTGAGAATAAGCTGAGTGCTATGGAGCTGAGTATGACTCTAAAAGACTGGGGTCTTGCTACCGAACAGATGAATAGCTTAGGCGATGCGAAGCATATCTTTTCTCATGTTGAGTGGAACATGATAGGGTATCATGTCATATTGAAGGAACTTCCACTACAATATTCAAGTGATAATTCCATTGTATGGGCTGATACATCAGAACTCATAGATTTTTACAGTGTACCGAATGCCTTCCGGGCATTTACTAAAGATATCAAACAGAAGAAAAATTAGCTAATTTTGCAAAATATCATTGTAAAATAGGACAAATGTGCTATGATAGAAAAGGAATTTATATGATATCAGTTGGAGTGTGAATTATGAAAAAGATTTTAATATTGATTATAATAGTTACAGCATTGATGATGACAGGTTGTGGAGATAAGAATGAACAGATGACAAGTTTTATACCGACTCCTATTCCGGGGTCAGAGGATAACAGTGGTGAGACCACGTCAGAGGAAACTACCGAAGGTTCTGGAGAGACTGTAGGGGAGAGCACAGAGGCAACACCTACACCGAAGCCTCTTCATGTAGGACAGACTACTACTATGTATGTGAAATTGGGTGAGTATGATGCCATATTGAATATAAGATCGACTCCATCTAAGGACGGAGACGTGGTAGGCTTTCTCGTACACACGGAAAAGCTTGAGATTATTGAGATTGTAGATGGATGGGCAAGCTTTGCACAAGGTGGTTCAATCCGTTATGTCAGTTCAGATTTCTTGGTAAATGAGAGACCGGATTATATCGAACCTCCGACAGCAACACCGGTCCCCACCAACAAACCTACACCGACAACGAAACCGGAAACAGTGAATAAACCTCAGGTTAACACACCGTCGTCAGACTCTGAGGAGGCTCCTCCGGAGATATAATTCATAAATTTTTGCATTGAGTCAGAGAGGTAGGCACTTTTGGAATATGAGAAGCCGACCTCTCTTTTATTGACCGGTGTTCTTAAAGGAATCTGTATCAAGGTTCCGTTCTCCAGCTCCTTTGCTACGAATTCTTTGATCACGCAGGCAACACCAAGACTGGTCTTGGCAAATTCAATTAAAAGATCCATATTGCTGATCTCCAGAATATGCATAGGTTCGATGGAATTAGTTTTAAAATAAAGATCAATATATTTTCTTGATATATTTTCCTCATCTAGAAGCATAATATTTGCACTAGAGAAGATATCTGAGCTGTTCTCGCGAAGCTTAAGATTATCTAGATAAGATTTCGTTGCTACAAAGATGTCCTCGATGGGCCCGAGGGAATGGAAATGAAAAGCATCATTATTTGGCTTGGCAATCAGACCAATATCCAATGCATTATTCTCAAGAAGCTTCATCGTATGAGAAGACGATTGGTTATCAATAGTAATCTTAATATGGGGATTATCCTTAACGAAGCCATTCAAATAAGGTAGAAGAAGATATTTACATAAGGTAGTACTGGCTCCGATGCGCAGATGGCCAATTCCTAAGTCATGAACATGTCTTAGGTTATCCTCACCACATTTTAAGGTTTCAAAAGCACTTTGGGTATATTCATAAAGCAGCTTTCCTTCATCGGTTAACTTCACGCCGCGTGAACTACGGATGAATAAAGTCACACCGAGATTTTCTTCCAGACCTTGGATTGATTTACTGACTGCCGGTTGACTAATGTATAGTTGCTTTGCAGCCCGCGATATGTTTCCCGCCTCCGAGACACAGTTAAAAATGTAGTATAAGGACAGATTTTGCTCCATTGCAAACACTCCTTCTGATATGTATTCATGACATGTGATATGGCTTGCCAATTCATCTGTTATAACATATAACATTTAGTTATAACAGATATTAATAATATGTATTTTGATTATAGCAGACATTATGCTAAAATGGCAATAGAAAACTACATCAGAGATACACCATGCTAGTCGAAGTGTGAAGAAAAATATCTTGGAGGTATTTAAGGAATGAAATACAATATTGCAGTCATTCCGGGGGACGGGATCGGGCCGGAGATTATTACAGAAGCGAAGAAGGTGCTCAATCAGATTGGAATCAGA
This sequence comes from Herbinix sp., assembly GCA_029239365.1. Classification (GTDB taxonomy): domain Bacteria; phylum Bacillota; class Clostridia; order Lachnospirales; family Lachnospiraceae; genus Mobilitalea. Next base: position 3,258 of record JAQZBA010000154.1, read on the forward strand.
TTCGGACACTATTTTAACTATACTGAGGTGTTGATGGGTGGAGTATCCATCGATGCTACGGGAGTTCCGTTAACAGAGGAAGCACTCGAGACGGCGAAGAACAGCGATAGCGTACTTCTTGGTGCAGTTGGAGGGGATGTTGGACGGTCCAACTGGTATAATCTTCCCCCACATCTGAGACCGGAAGCAGGACTGCTTGCGATCCGCAAGGGTCTTAATCTGTATGCTAATATTCGTCCTGCGGTGCTTTATGATGAGCTAAAGGGTGCTTGTCCACTTAAGGATGAGATTACCCGAGATGGTTTTGATTTTGTTGTTATGCGTGAACTGACAGGCGGACTCTATTTTGGAGCACGTCTTACCACCGAGGAAGATGGTGTACGCAAGGCAATGGATACCTTAGTTTATGACGAGAACGAGATTAAGAGAATTGCTAGATGGGCCTTCGAGATTGCGATGAAGCGTAATAGAAAAGTATGTAGTGTAGATAAAGCAAATGTGCTTGATTCCTCCAGATTATGGAGACAGGTGACGAAGGAAGTAGCAAAGGATTATCCTGAGGTTGAGCTTACCGATATGCTGGTAGATAATTGTGCGATGCAGCTTGTGAAGAACCCAAGACAGTTTGATGTTATCCTGACAGAGAATATGTTCGGTGATATCCTGTCCGACGAGGCCAGTATGATTACAGGTTCCATCGGAATGTTGGCTTCAGCAAGTCTGGGGGATACCAAGTTAGGCTTATATGAACCCAGTCATGGCTCCGCACCGGATATTGCGGGACAGAATAAGGCAAACCCGATAGCGACCATCCTGTCTGCAGCCATGATGCTACGTTATTCCTTTGATCTGGAGAAGGAAGCAGATTGCATCGAAGCAGCAGTGAAGGCAGTTCTTACAAAGGGTTACCGAACCGTCGATATTATGTCAGAAGGTATGACTCTGGTGGGAACCTATGAAATGGGCGAGTTAATTAAAAGTGAGATATAATAAAATATAGTTAGGAGATCAAGAATGATCCTTTTAAAGCCGGTAGATGAGAAGAATTTTGAGGAAGTGATTGAGTTAAAGGTTTCAAAAGATCAAGAGTCTTTTGTAGCTAGTAATGTATTTTCAATAGCGCAAGCTAAAGTTCTTCCGGAATGTATCCCACTTGCAATCTACGCTGATGAGGAACTGGTGGGGTTCACTATGTATGCACTGGACCGAGAAGATAAAGAATATTGTATTTACCGCATAATGATTGATTCAAAGTATCAGTCGAAGGGTTATGGCAGATCGGCGATGGAGGCTCTGATTAATCTTATCAAGGCAGATACAGAGCATCACATTCTATTGATCAGCTTTGAACCGGAGAATGAGAGGGCGAAGGTTTTATATGAAAGTCTTGGCTTTGTTCCCGAGGGACGTATGATTGAGAATGAAGTGATCTATAAGTTGAACTATGTATAAGGAGGAGGGTACAACAATGGGTATGACGATGACGCAGAAGATATTGGCAGCTCATGCAGGACTTTCACAGGTATCTGCAGGCCAATTGATTGAAGCGGACTTAGATTTGGTTCTGGGTAACGATGTTACAGCTCCGGTAGCCATCCATGAGATGGAGAAGATGACGATTAAAAAGGTATTCGATAAGGATAAGATTGCTCTTGTTCCGGATCATTTTACACCGAACAAGGATATCAAATCAGCAGAGCATTGTAAATGTATGCGAGAATTTGCAATAGACCAGGATATAACGAATTATTTTGAGATTGGTGAGATGGGTATCGAGCATGCACTGCTTCCGGAAAAGGGACTTGTGGTTGCAGGTGATGCAGTCATAGGAGCAGACTCCCACACCTGTACCTATGGAGCACTTGGTGCTTTTTCCACCGGTGTCGGCAGTACAGATATGGCAGCCGGAATGGCTACAGGGAAAGCTTGGTTCAAGGTTCCTTCCGCAATCAAATTCGTATTAACAGGGAAACCTGAGGGGTGGGTCAGCGGTAAAGATGTTATCCTACATATCATTGGTATGATCGGAGTGGATGGAGCGTTGTATAAATCCATGGAATTTGTGGGAGAAGGTATTGGGAACCTGACTATGGATGACAGATTTTCTATGGCCAATATGGCAATTGAAGCGGGAGCCAAGAATGGTATCTTCCCTGTAGATGATCTTGCAATCCGGTACATGAAGGAGCATTCTAAGAAGGAATTTAAGATCTATGAGGCGGATAAGGATGCTGAGTATGATGAGGTATATGAGATTGATTTATCAACACTGAAACCTACCGTAGCATTTCCCCATCTACCTGAGAATACCCGAACCATTGATGAGGTAGGTGAGGTTAAGATTGATCAGGTTGTGATTGGGTCTTGCACCAATGGTAGAATAGATGATTTAAGAATTGCAGCTAAGATATTAGCAGGAAGAAAGGTTGCTAAGGGCATGCGTGCCATAGTATTTCCTGCAACTCAGGCGATTTATCTTCAGGCAATGGAAGAAGGCTTACTGGCAACCTTTATAAAAGCAGGAGCAGTAGTCAGCACTCCGACCTGTGGACCCTGTCTGGGTGGCCATATGGGAATTCTTGCAGCCGGAGAACGCGCAGTTGCAACGACAAACCGTAACTTTGTTGGACGAATGGGGCATGTGGAGTCAGAAGTATATCTGGCAAGTCCTGCAGTAGCAGCAGCTAGTGCAGTAACGGGTAAGATTTCCGGCCCCGGCGAGCTTGGATTATAATAAAGCGTACTGAGGAATTGAAAGCTTGCTTTCAAATTCCGATCGGAGCAGACGATCATGAGCAAGTATTATGCTCATGATATAATAAAGCGTAGTGAGCATGCAACAAGCTTGCTTGATTGTATGCGATCGGAGCTAGTGATCATGAACATGCTTTTTGTTCATGATATAATAATTGGATGCCTGTACCGCAGGTAGATGGAGGTCAAATATATGAAGGCTATTGGAACAGTCCACAAATATGGTGATAATGTAGATACAGACGTAATCATTCCGGCGCGTTATCTGAATTCTTCCGATCCAAAGGAACTTGCTGCAAAGTGCATGATAGATATCGATAAAGATTTTGTTAACCGTGTAAAACAGGGCGATATTATTGTGGCGAATAAGAATTTTGGTTGTGGCTCCTCCAGAGAGCATGCACCAATTGCAATCAAAGCATCCGGTATCAGCTGTGTTATCGCTGAGACCTTTGCAAGAATTTTCTACCGTAATGCAATTAATATCGGTCTTCCTATCATTGAATGCCCCATGGCAGCAAAGGAAATCGAGGCAGGAGATCAGGTAGAAATAGATTTTGATAATGGCATGATCTATAACAGAACCAAGGGTACTCAGTATCAAGGTCAGGCATTCCCGGAATTCATGCAGAAGATTATTAAGGCAGAAGGGTTGATTAATTATATTAATGAAAATTAGAAAGCAATTTTCATTAATTGAGAAAAATATTACTGAAAAATATAGAACATTTTTCAGTAATCATGCATTAATGAAAATAGAAAGCAATTTTCATAAGTATCATTAGCAAAGGATGATGTTTATCCCTAGTTTCGGATAGAAAACACTACATGGATCAGAAGAAAATCTATTGAGTATGGAAGGCATGTTGAATGTCTTGTATACTTGGTGGATTTTTTTCTTATACTTGGTAAGGAAGAGACAATCACTGAGGTATGTGATTATTGTTATAATCTCCGCAACATAAGGAACATTGACCAGGCAGCCATCATAATTTGAACTAGAACTTCTTATAGGTGATGGTATTTTCTATGAATGGTGCAATACGATATACGATCAGGCCATATGATACAATATGGATGCTTGCTCAGGTATTTAATACTTCGGTGGATTCAATTTTGAATTTGAACCCGGGAATAGAGCCACGCAATCTATTTAGTGGGCAGGTGATTACCATAAGGCCTGGCTATCAAAGTTATCCACCTTATCCTAGCGTACCGAGTGATAACACCCCTGTGAATCAAGGTGGTATGAGAAATGGTATGATGGATGATGATATGATGGATGATGACATGATGGATGATGACATGATGGACAATGACATGATGGATGATATGAGTGGAAATATGACGGAATTAATGAACTATTTTCGCTTACTTTGGGAGCAGCATGTAGAATGGACGAGAATGGCTGTTATGGGAATTATTAATCAGCTTCCGGAGGCAGAACTGATACTACAGAGACTGCTTCGTAATGCAACTGATTTTGCGAATGCTTTAGCACCCTTTTATGGCGAAGAAGCAGCCAGAGAATTTGGAAGATTATTTACCGAACATATCACAATTGCAGGAGAATTAGTCCAAGCAGCCGTAGCAGGAGACAGTAATGCAGTAACGGATGCAGACCGCAGATGGCGTGAAAATGCAGATCAGATAGCAGCTTTCCTTGCCAGTATCAATCCTTATTGGCGTGAGGATGACTGGAGTGCTATGCTATATGAGCATCTAGACTTATTAGGTTCAAATGTTGAGAATATGATTGCTAACAAAGATGCGGAAAGTATTAGCGGTTATGACGAGATTGAGATGCAGGCGTTAGAGATGGCTGATATGATGGCAGAAGGTATTATGATGCAATTCCCCGGCTGAGAATTACTTTGAATCTGAAATTCTATAAAAATCCATATTAAAAAAACGATTGAAGTGTATGATTATTAATTCCTCTGCAAACAATAATATTGTAATTTGCGTGCAAGCAAAGTGAGCATATGTAAGTTTGCTTGCATATATGCGAACGCGCACGCGAACCGGAGAAGAGCGCAAAGCGTGCTTCTTCCGGTTTAATCACGAATTAGAATGTTTGGAGGAATTGCTATGTCAATCAGAAAAATGGATAAACCAAATGAAGGCATTAAGTGCGTAGTTAATACTTGTGAATACTATATGAATGGGGATCATTGCGCAGCAGAAAAGATTCAAGTTGAGCCAAGAAATGCTAAGGAAGCAGATCAAACAGATTGTGCAACCTTTGAACCAAAGGATAAAACATACTAAGATAAGTTTAGTATAACAAAAGCGGTCGTACATTGTTACGACCGCTTTTATCATGCATTACTTTTTAAAAAGATGGATGGTACCATCTTCATTCATTTTAACGAGAATTGTTGCTATAATAGGTAAGCTCAACAATCCCAGAACACCCATCAATTGAGCTCCGACATACATTAATATTAAGGTCAGGATCGGATGGAGACCGATCTGTTGTCCAACGATCCTTGGTTCTACCGTCTGACGAACTGCTGTAATGATAATATATAACAGAAGCATACCAATACCTACCTTAGTGTTACCAATTACAAGTGAGATGATTGCCCAAGGCAGTAAGATAGCACCGGTACCAAGAATAGGCATAACATCGACGATTGCAATTAATACACCGAATAGGAAGGGGTTTGGAATTCCAAGGATCCAAAAACCAATCGATAATTCTATAAACGTGATGGAGATGATAGCGGTATAAGCGCGAATGAATTTACCTAGGGTGCCGATACCATTATCCTTCAG
>JAQZBA010000155.1 GCA_029239365.1 Herbinix sp.
AAGATTGCCAATTCCGGGCTACCCTCTGAAATTCAAGGGGAAGAGGGCAGTATCCTTATAGAGCATATGGTTAATTTTGATAGAGTCAAAATTGTATTTCGAGACGGAACCGAAGAAGAGATATCGCAAATACAGCGTAAGGATACCATGTATTATGAAATTGATCAGTTCATTAATCTAGTGATCAAGAGAGATTTTGAAACACAGGATTATTTACTCCAGATTTCCCAAGAGGTAATGGAGTGTCTGGATGAAGCCAGGAGGCAAATCGGTTTAGTTTTTTTGGCAGATAAAGTTTAATTATCAACAGCATAAACTAACCTAAAAATTAAGGTTCTGTTACAACAAATTGATGAAATCCAGTATTTTTATGAGCAGAGCAAAAACGTTGCTCTGCTCAATTTCAAATCTCATTTTAGTAGAAGAATCTGTATTAATTACAAATATTTCTTCATGATAACAGCAGGTAATAATTTACCCGTCCAATTTAGTTCGATATCATTAATTTTTAAAAACTTATTTTTAGTCCAAAATTCAAGTACAGAACTATCATAATTAGTGACCACATCAATCCTAATACATTTGCAATTTGATAATACTAGATATTCTTCAAAAGCATCAAATATAGTTTTACCAATGCCTTTGCTTTTATAATTATTATGTATCATTATTAGTGATAAGTATGTCTCTATATCTTGTTTAAACTCCAATACTCCAATTAACTTTTCAGAACACTTTTCAACTATTTTACAGGAATAAAAACCAGCTTCTTTCATAGACTGGAGTTCTTTAATCATCCATTCATTTGTGATTTTTTCCTTATCCATATGCCCTGCTAAAAAATGTTTATTCGAATTATAAACTTCTACTATTTTAACCAAATCATTGTTCTCTATTAAATCTATATAAAATCCTTTTGCTTCAAAAAGCATTTACCTTCCTCCATTAAATACTGAACATAGTAGTAAATAAACAAAAATTTATTCCTAAATTATACTACATCATATTTCGTGATTTTACCATTCCAAATAAGCACTCTTTCACCTATTCCTATAATCTGATGCGATTGGTCGCCGCACAACAGCATCATTTTATCAATCCATAGAACGAAAGTATATGAAGATTAATATAAGATGCATGATTGATCGTATTATAGTACAATGCTATTAATACATTCATTACTATGTCTTTTAATGGGAGGAAGTTCATGAAAAGAGCGAAGGATATATCGATCCGCAAAAAACTATTTATTAGCATATTGGCATTCTCGGTCTCCTTGGTTGTCATAGTAACTATAATCGTGGGATTTATTACTTATCAGACGATGCGTGAGCAATTAATCTATAACCGCCGCATGAGTATCCGCTGGCTTCAGGACCGATTGAATTCTGAAGTGGATAGCTATTCGGATCGCTTCTATGAATTTGAGGTCAATAAGAAGATTAAGAAAGATATTACCTCCTGGTGCAATGACGATCAGGAGATTGATTATACAGTTAAACTGAATCTCATTACAATGATGAATGAGACCATTAGTATGGATAAGAATTTGAATTCCATAGAAATCTATAATTTTGCTAAGAATCAGGTGTTAGTAGCCAAACGCTCCGGAGCTGATATTGAGGAGATTGGTGATGGACTGGATCGATGGAATCTAAGAAATCAGGAGCTACAGACGAATATTGTATTCTTTCGAAATGAGAAGAATATCGAAGTATCACATGAAATCTATAGCTTTCATGACAAAACACCCATGGTGCTCATTACGATGAAGCTTCGTCCCTATGATATGGAAGAAATATTAGAGGATATCAAGACAACGAAGGATGAATCAATCCTAATTTTTAATGACCAAAATGAATTGATTGAAGATGAGTATGGCACCGGTGTACAGTTTGATCAAAGGAATCTGGATGATATTATTAATGAATTGAGCAATAGGAAAGTGCAGGAACTCTATCAGGACGGTAACTTCTGGTTCTTTCGAGAGGTGAGCGGTGGAAAATTAAAGATACTTATGACAGTGCCAATACGCTCCATTCTGGAGGCGCTTAATAGTACGTTAGCCGCAGGTATCACCATCGGTATGATCGCAGTGATCATATCAACCATTGGTTCCATCCTTTTCTCGAGAGCGTTCAGCAAGCCGATTATTGAGCTGTCGGCAATGATGCGAACCATTACAATTGATGATTTTAGTGATGTTATATTGAACGAACGAGAGGATGAGATCGGTATTTTGCACGATAGCTTTGGTGTCATGATTGATCGTAATAAGCGATTGATTGCCCAGGAATACCAAAGTAAGATAGAGAAACGGGAGGCTCAAATACGAGCGTTACAGGCTCAGATCAACCCCCATTTCATGTACAATACACTTCAGGTAATCGGTGGAATGGCTCTGAAGAAAGATGTTCCGCAGGTCTATAAGATCACTACAGCCTTAGGTGACATCATGAGATATTCCTTGAATTTCTCCAATGAAATGGTTTGTCTCAGAGAAGAAATTGAATATTTTAAAGCTTATCTTATGATTCAAGATGAAAGATTCGGCAATCGGATTAATCTCGAGATCAATATGGAGGAGACAGTACTGGATTATCTAATTCCCAAGCTAATACTTCAGCCTCTCATCGAGAATAGTCTGGAGCACGGCTTGTCGGGTAAATCCGGTGAATGGCGGATTATCCTCGCGGGCAGGTTAACCGACGAGGGAGATCTGCTACTGACACTCGGCGATAATGGGGTCGGAATAGAACCGGAGCGGTTACTTCAGATTCAGGATAACTTGAGATATGAAGCTGAGAAATCGTTGAAATCAAGCTCCCATATAGGATTATGTAATGTGAACTCTCGAATCAAGTTAAAATTCTCAGAGGATAAGTACGGAATCTCTATCACAAGTACCTATGGGGAAGGAACGACGGTTCAGGTATTAACGAAGACATTGAAGCGGGAAATGTGAAAATAATTAGAAAATAATGTAGTAAACTCTCAAATTAAATTCAATTGGGTAATAGTTAGAATGGAGGAAGGCATGAGTAATTACAAGGTTGTTATTATTGATGATGAGCCCTGGACCAGGGAGGTAATCAAGACATTAGCAGATTGGGATGCTTTGGGCTTAGTGGTAGCAGGGGAAGCATCGGATGGGGAATATGGATTGGAGCTCATCCGCCTGACAGCACCGGATATTATACTTACCGATGTGAAGATGCCCCATTTGAACGGAATTGATTTAATTACTATGTTACGCAAAGTGAATAATGATACTCCGGTTATCTTCATCAGTGGGTATGATGATTATTCCTTTATTAGAAGTGCACTGAAGTTGGATGCAGTGGATTACCTTCTCAAACCGATTAAGCAGGAGGAATTGAATTATCAGTTAAGCAATTGTGTTAAGCTTCTGGCGGACAGGTTGGATTACAAGGGTGATAATAAGAGTCTGGAGCTTGGCTTTATTGACGCGGTATGGGCAAACAAATTTTATGTATTGCGGGATAATTTGGAAAGCTCCCTTAACTCCCCGGACATCAATATCATAAAGCATAAATGTAATGAAATATATCAATTGATTCAAAAGAATATGGATGAGAAGCTCTCGAAGAGCAATCTCGTCTGTATCTATTATACCTTAATGAATACACTGGAGAATTTCATCCTAAGTAGGGATTTTGTTCCGAAGGAGATTCTTAAGAAGAATGATACATCTTTTGTTTTCAGTAGGGACAGTTCGCCGATGGAGATGATGGACTTTATTCAGAACCTTTATTGCATTGCATCCGAGCAGATGCAGGAATATAATCGTAACCGTAATCGTCTGGATATCGGCAAAATTAAAAAATATCTTGAGGAGCATTACACGGAAGGAATTACACTGGAGCTCACAGCCGCAGCATATTATGTAAGTAAAGAATATCTGAGTAAAGCCTTTAAAGCTGCTACCGGTAAGGGATTCCTGGAATATCTGACCGAGCTCAGGATGGAACGGGCAAAAGAGTTGATACTAGATTATAAGATTCCGCTGAAAGAAGTCGGGGAGATGGTGGGCTACCTAGATCAGGCACATTTTTATAAAACCTTTAAGAGATACTTTGGGAAGACTCCGGGAGAAGTTAGAGGTTTAATAATTGACAATAAATAATACCTGCAAATGAAAATGTAATTTTGATGAGATAGAGATATGATTGAATTACCGTAATTGAGAAGGAATTGCGGTGAAGGCAAGGTCTCTTGCCGGGTAGAATTACATTATGTAGGAGGGTAAGATATGAAAAAGATGAAAAGAATGATTTCTCTAATGGTGACAATTGTTTTGATGTTGTCCTTGGCTGCATGCGGGAAAAGCGCAGATGATACCTCTGACGGAACGAACGCTATTACGAAGACTCCCGAGGCGACTCAGGATAAAGACTCTGAGGAAGCAGAAGAGCCTGCTGAGCCAAGAGAGGTTGAACTGAGTATTATGATGAGTTTTCCTCAGTATATGGATCAGTGGGAAACCTATTGCAAACAGTTTGAGGATAAGATGCTCTCAGAAGAGAATATCAAAGTAAAGATTAATCTGGAAATGCCGAGCTCTGACCAATACGACAGTGTTCTTCAAGCACGGCTCACCGGGGATGATGCTCCGGATCTGTATACGATCCATAGCAATAATATTAAGACCTATAATGAAGCAGGATATCTGACGGATCTCTCCAGTGAAGCGTTGGCCGGAAAAATCTTTGATAATGTTAAAAAAACCGTGTCGGTGGATGAAAAATTATTGGCACTTCCGATCGAAAGCACAGCTTGGGGCGTGTTGTACAATAAAGATATCTTCGAAGCTTGTGGTCTGCAGGTACCGAATACCTTGGATGAACTGAACAATGTATGTAAGGTATTGAAAGAAAAGGGATATACTCCATTCTTATTAGCATATCAAGAGCAATGGGTGCCTCAGTTAATGACAGCTCTCTCCATCGGAGGGAAGGTATCCGGCGAACTTCCGGATTGGTTGGACCGCATGTATGCGGATAATGGATCTTATTCAGAAATCAGTGATATCTTTGGTGTAATCGATGTTGTGATGCAAAATGGTACCGAAAGAGCAATGGAAGAAGGTAGTGAAGCAGGAAGTGCTGACTTTGCTAACGGTAAAGCAGCAATGTATCTGCAAGGCACCTGGGCGTCTAACACAATTATTACGACAAATCCTGAGATGAATATGGGTGTCTATGCACTTCCGGTCAACAACAATCAAGCTAGTACGTTGATTAATCTATCGACTTCTACTACCCTTGGTGTATATCCGGATAGCGAGAATCTGGATATCGCGCTGAAATTTGCGAATTATGTATTAGATGATAAGGCTTCTTCTGCACTGTTTCAAGGATGTGGCTTCAACCCTATCGCTACAGTTCATGATTATGAGACCTCCTCTTGGGTAAAGGAAGCATATCAATATGTAGAAGCAGGCCGTTCTTATCAGGATCTTGTATTACCCAACGCAGTTACTGATGAGCAAGGCAAATTATTACAGGAATACTATGTTGGAGCTGTGACTAAGGAAGAAATCATCGAGGCTCTGGATGCTAAGTTCCAGGAAGCGAATAAATTAAGCAAGTAAACAGAATGAAACTGTGATTATAAGGAACAAGGATGAATTCTCTTGTAAGAATTGGAAGGGCGGGCATATGCCCGCCCTTTGCATCGTATAGGATATAGCGTTCTATACGATGCAAATTGTTCCGTTAAGTGAACGTAGTATACTTTGGGATGCGCACTTCGCGGATAGGAAGTAGTTGCTTCGCAACCCGCTCAGGCGCGAAAGTGTCAGCATTCTGACACTTTGTTTCATACTAACATTAATAAGGAGATAAGTGGAATGACAAAAAAAAGAAGAGAAAACATAAGCCTATTGCTGTTTGTTGCTCCCGCCTTCATTGTATATTTTATATTTAAGCTATACCCGACTTTTTCCGGAATCTATTACTCTATGACTGCCTGGAATGGGCTATCGAAGAATAAGCAATTTATTGGATTGGCTAATTTTGTAGAGATATTTTCGGATGCGAATTTTTGGAAATCGATGCTATTCACTTCAAAGTATGTAATTGTGATGCTGGTTGTTGCCAATATCATAGCACTTTGTCTGGCGGTTGCAATTGAGAGCCGTAGTAAGGCAAGAGGCATATTTAGAACCTTATTCTGTATGCCTAATATGATTAGTATGATCATTGGCGGCTACATGTGGAACTTTATTTTTACTAAGGTTCTCTACTATCTGGCGGATCATTGGGGTATGACTTTTCTCGATAAGTCTTGGATTGGAGATCCAAAGTACGCCTTTCTTGCTATTATTATCGTATCCTCCTGGGGTATTGTCGGTTATCTTATGATTATCTACATGGCTGCACTGCAGGGTGTACCGATCCATTTGATTGAATCGGCTAGTCTTGATGGTGCAACTTCCTGGCAGAGCTTCCGCAAGATAACCTTTCCTATGATCCGTCATTCCTTGACGATCTGTATCTTTTGGACGTTGAACTCCATGTTCCAGGTGTTTGATGTCATCTATTCTCTTACCGGTGGTGGTCCGGGCAGGGCAACGCAATCCGTAGCGATCAATATTTATGAAGAAGCATTTACAGGAAACATCAGATATGGCTATGCCACTGCAAAATCAATGGTTTTATTCTTAATTGTTTTGATGATTACGGTAATCCAGATATCAGTCATGAAGAGAAAGGAGCAGGAATTATAAGATGAAGAAGAAAAAGCAAGTTAATAATATCATAGTTTATACCTCACTTAGTTTACTCTTACTATTCTGGCTCTTTCCGATCCTGATGGCGTTAATGAACTCCTTCAAATCAAACAGTGAGCTATTGTCCAATGTTATGGCATTGCCGACAACGTTTAAGCTTGACAACTATCATCGTACCATTGAAAAAATGCATTACCTGCGAAGCTTTTTCAATACAGTCTTATTGTCTTCACTCAGTGTTGGAATGATGATAATATTCTCAGCAATGGCCGGTTGGCGATTGTGTAGAACGAAGACTAAGCTATCTCAGATAATTTTTGCGTTATTTGTATTTTCGATGTTGATACCGTTTAGTTCAATTATGATACCTTTATATAAAGTAATCCTGGCATTACATATCAAGAATTCTTTAATTGGTCTGTCCTTTGTGTATGCAGGCTTCGGAGTCAGCATGGCAATCTTCTTATATCATGGATTCATCAAGGGGATTCCTTTTGAACTGGAGGAGGCAGCTTCCATCGATGGATGTGGTAAAATAACGATATTTTTAAAAATTATCCTTCCGATGTTGAAGCCGGTTACCGTGGCAATCGCTATCTCCAATGTTTTATGGGTCTGGAATGACTTCCTGCTTCCTTTGATTACTTTATCGAATAATAAAAAATATAGCCTGCTGCTCTCTACGAATATCTTATTTGGTCAGTATAGCAGTGACTGGTCTGCAATCTTGAGTGCACTAATACTATCTGCGATACCGGTTATCATCTTTTATGCGATTTTCCAAAAACAGATCCTAAAAGGAATTGGTGATGGAGCTGTCAAAGGTTGAAGGAATCGTTATTTAGCATTGAAGTCTGCTATCACCTGAAGTAAAATTATAGAAAATGAGTCAATACGAAATGGATAAGCTTAATTATGTATTGAGTAGGAGAGAATGGAATGGATTTCATTAAAGCAGTCGGAAGAGAACTATACGTTGGTAATTCGCCTATATTACTTAGAGGGTTTGGTCTTGGGGGATGGTTTCTGCCGGAAGGTTATATGTGGAAGCTTTATACCAAATGTGACCGGCCCCGCAGGATGGAGAGGATGATTGAGAGCTTATGCTCAAATGAATATGCGGAAGCTTTCTGGGATCAATATATGGATCATTATATCACAGAAGGTGATATTGAGCTCATCGCGAAGGAGGGTTTCAATTCAGTCAGACTTCCTCTCAATGCAAGACATCTATATCAGAAAAGTGAACAGCAAACACAATTGATCTCAAAGACGTTCGAACGAATTGACCGATTAATTGAATGGTGTAGGAAATATCAAATCTACGTTATTCTGGACATGCATGGTGCTCCGGGAGGACAGACCGGCCAGAACATTGACGATAGTGAAGCGGATCAGCCCTCCTTATTCATCGAGAAGCATTATGAAGAGGAATTGATCGTTCTATGGAAGGAAATTGCAAAACGTTATCAGAAGGAAGCTGTCGTTGCGGGCTATGATTTGATGAATGAGCCTCTGCCTAATTTCTTTAGCCAGTATAATGAGGCGGTTTTGCCGCTCTATCGAAGACTGATTCGTGAAATAAGAGAAATCGACCAAAACCATATGATTATCTTGGAGGGTGTTCACTGGGCGACGGATTTTACCATCTTTGATCCCTTTACTGAGCAGGAGGCAGCGGATAATATAATGCTGCAATTCCATAAGTACTGGAATAACCCCGATGCTGAAAGCTTACAGGGTTTTATCAAGTATGCGGAGGAATTGAAGGTTCCGTTATTTATGGGGGAAGGTGGAGAGAACAATTGTGATTGGTATACGACAGTCTTTCCACTCTATGAACGACTGGGTATCAGTTGGTCCTTCTGGAGCTATAAGAAGATGGGTTGTACTAATTCACCGATTACCTTCGACGTTCCGAGGAACTGGGAGAAATTAATCAATTGGATCGATGGAAAGTACAACTTAAGCTCAGAAGAAGCGATGAGTATCTTCGACGGTTTCCTTCAGAGTATTCAAAAAT
>JAQZBA010000156.1 GCA_029239365.1 Herbinix sp.
CTCATAGCTAATTATCCCATCCATCGCCTTAATGTGATCCAATAGATCTTCTTCCACTTCGATTACATCGGCGCCAATCATTGGTAGTCTGTATTTGATACATCCCAACTTTTCTATCATCTGCTGGCGTTTATCGTACTCGGGACAATACACAATTATCTGGACTTTATGCTTTCTGACCATCTGATTGCTCCATCGCTTTTGTATCATCCTATTCCACCAGCTTAAGCAATATTCTATTCAAGTCAACTTGATTTGTATCACTTTGCCCTCTCGACACCCGGAATTCATTGAATTAATTTATTATATAGCTTCCGATATTCCGAAGGTGTGTGATTCAGCTTCTTTTTAAACACCTTGCTGAAATAACCTAAGTCATTAAAGCCGGTGCGTTCACAGATTTCTTCCATTGATAGCTCAGTGTCACGGAGCAAGGTTGAGGCCATCGTTAGCCGAAGCTGAATCAGATACTGATTCACAGACTGTCCGGTATACTTTTTAAACTCATTCAGCAGTGATGTTCGATTTGTATGGAACTCCTCTGCCAAGCGCTCTATGGTAATCTTTTGGTTATATCCCGATTGTAGATAATAGATTACATCCACCGCGAGTCTGGAGAAATTATCATAGGAGTAAAGTCCATTCAACTCCTCTTCCTCCTCCTGTCGTGCCAGACAGAACAAGATCTCAAAAAGATAAGATCTGCTTCTGCAAGGCCAGCAGTTCGAATCCTGCTTCGCCAGTAAATCCTTCAGTAATGTCAGCTTATATTCTATCAAGGTTGAATCAATCGTATGTAAAGATAGTATCTTAAGCGAAGAATCAGCACTAGGTAGAAATTGAAGCATATAATAGAGATCCTGCTGTTCAGTAGTCGTTAATTTCTTCACTTGATTTCTCATAAAGTCCAGGGAAAATATCGAATTAATAACCTGAGGCTGAAACCATAATATTCTGACTGCTTCCTCATTTATATTGTAGAACATGATTTTATCGTTCTCATTCATGCCTATTGTACTTGCTCCGGTCAAAATAAATTCTCTATCATTCATTACGAAGTGACAGCTTCCTGACTTGATAAAGATTATCTTATAAAATTCTCCTGCCGCTCTATCTGTCAGACCATCAAGCCCCTCTGTAACAGATACCGGAAAGGAATAACCTATATAATGATTAAAACCCAAGGTATAAAACGACATAAAAGCACCTACAATCCATTCTAATATTTGACAATATTATAATGGATTGTAGGTGCCTTGTAAATGTAAGTTTTACCTGTACTTAGTATTTTCCCAAATATAGCTTAGAATACAACAGTAAGAAGCATCTTAAACGGCTCCTCACCGTATACAGCATGAGATACTTGATTCGGCATAACGATGGTCTCGCCTTTCCCCAGGATAAATATTTCATCTCCTACGGTAAATCTTCCTGTTCCTTCTAATACCGTTACCATAGCATCCCCATCAGAAGAATGAGCGCTGATTTCCTCACCTTTATCAAAGGAAAACAATGTTATGCTTATATTCTTATTTTGAACAAGTGTCTTACTTACCACCTGCCCTTTCTGGTAATTAATCTCCTCATCCAACTTAATAATCTTTGAAACCTCGATATTTTTCAACCTATATTGTTTTGCAGCTTCCATAGTGCTACTCCTTTCGAGTGATAGACGGTGGGCTTTTCACCAACCATATCGATTATTTATTTTTAATTCGTCAACCTATTCAATTCAGTGATATTACTATTATACCATTATTTTCATATAACTATGTAGCTATAGCAACAAAATAGATTATTTTACCGCTTGGAAGACCCGAGAAGGAACTTAGAGACTTAATATAATGCAACTGAAAGTATTTGTCACAAAATCTTGTCACAAAATCTACAAAAATTTCTATTATTATTTCTAAAAATAGGAAATCAGTCAAGCACTCTTACATATGATACATTGTAATTAATATTAGGAGGAACAATCAATGAGTGATTTAGCAGCAACAGGTTGCGACAACGGTAGAGGATGCGGCAATAATACTAGTTTTCTTATTATTATTCTCTTATTATGCTGCTGTGGCGGTGGCAACAACGGTTTATTAGGAGGCGGCGGTTGTGGAGATGATGGCTGTGGAAGTATTCTCTTTATCATCCTTATCCTCTGCTGCTGTGGTGGCGGCAATGGCTTTTTCTAAAAGCTAAACGCTTACACAGTTTTGAACTTCTAAATTAGGAGAAATAAGAAGGCCGCGTTATCGGCCTTCTTATTTTTTAATTTATGATAATACAAACCCTCACGATGCGTAGGTTTTGTTATACTAAAAATACTTGTGCTATTCCTAAGTCCTTGGATGCAAGCCCTCGCGTATCGTAGGTTTTATTCATGACCTATTTACTACTTTCTTTTTTTCTGACGCTTCAATCGTTCGAAGCACTCTCTGTCGATCTCATATACGGTATTCTCTTCGATGATTAGATCATCCTCCATTTCTTCATTACTATTCACCTGATTATGAATGCCATTATTAGCCCGATATGGGGGCATCTGTTTATCATATTGGAATCCGGAGGGCTTTCCGGAAGGATGTAACATCTCGCTCATGTACTGCCTCGATAAATATTGTCATTTTAATATATGATAATTTTACACAAATGTCCTTAAAATGATTGAATATCCAACTACTTTCCTATATACTATGCCTAATATGCCTGCCCACTGCTATACGTTAATGTGGCTCCAGCTTAAGAATTAGACCGATGGAGGTACTTATGTCAGGATCAGTTTATGGAACTATATTTACTATTTCAACCTGGGGAGAGTCCCACGGTAATGGTATCGGTGTTGTTGTTGACGGTTGTCCGGCGGGATTATTACTGGAGGAAGAACATGTCCAAGCATTTTTAGATAGAAGAAAGCCAGGCCAGACTAGATACTCCACTCCTCGCAAGGAAGAAGATAAGGTTACCATATTATCCGGTGTGTTTGAAGGCAGAACGACAGGTACACCCATCTCTCTGGTTGTATTCAACGAAAACCAACGCTCCGGTGATTACTCGCAGATCGCTTCCTATTATCGCCCCGGACATGCTGATTATACCTTTGATCAGAAATATGGCTTTCGTGATTACCGAGGCGGCGGACGCTCCTCCGGAAGAGAAACCATCGGAAGGGTTGCCGCAGGTGCGATAGCCTGTGCTATTCTAAGCGAACTCGGAATCAAGGTAAAAGCCTACACCACCTCTATCGGTCCGATCTCCATTAACAGAGCTAAGTCAAATATCTGGGAGGCCGGTAAAAGTCCTCTGTCCATGCCGGATCCGGAGGCTTCAAAGCGCGCGGAAGATTATCTTACGGAACAGATGAACGACCATAATTCTGTTGGTGGAGTAATTGAATGTATCGTAACAGGAATGCCTGCTGGGATTGGAGAACCGGTATTTGATAAGCTGGACGCTACGCTTGCCAGGGCAGTCATGTCCATTGGAGCTGTCAAAGGAATAGAAATCGGAGATGGTTTCCATAGTTCAACGGTTACCGGAGCAGAGAATAACGATTCCTTCTATTATGATGCGAACCACGGAATAACCAAGACCAGCAATCATGCCGGAGGAATTCTCGGTGGTATGAGCGACGGTTCGGATCTCCTCCTGCGGGTAGCCATCAAACCGACTCCCTCCATCTTCCGTTCGCAGAATACAATTAATAAGGATCAGGAGAATGTTGAGATACAGATTCAAGGTCGTCATGATCCCATCATCGTTCCCCGCGCCGTTGTTGTTGTGGAGTCCATGGTAGCAATCACTCTTGTGGACCATCTATTCCTGGGAATGACTTCGCAGTTATGCAAAATCAAAGAATTCTATCGTAACAAGTGAATTATATTATTAATTCACTTGTTATCCGTATCCATCACTATTCTTCTAGGATCTCATTTCCTTAATGATTATATTCTATCATTGCATCAAATAATTCTTCTCCCCAGAGTCCCTTCGCGACATATAATAAAAGCCAATTCATTCTTCATTCGGTATTCAATGCTTCTTTTTAGTACTTTCTAAGTTGTAATCATTTTTTGTTATAAATATACAGGGAATTTTTATGAAAGTTATTGACAAGACAAATTATGCTAGTATAATTTATATTGTTGTTGTTTAGCGTAACTAAACTTTTAGTTTATTGTCAGTAAGAATGTGAAAGGAAGCACCCCATGAATATCGGATCAAAAATCAAGGAATTGCGTATCCAAAAAAGCCTGACACAGGAAGAGCTGGCCGACAGAGCGGAGTTATCAAAAGGCTTTATCTCCCAATTAGAACGAGATCTAACCTCACCCTCCATTGCTACTCTAATGGATATATTACAGTGTCTGGGTACCAATCTTGAGGAATTTTTCAGCGGAACTACTGCGGAACAAGTTGTATTCAAGAAAGCAGACTACTTCGAGAAATATGACTCAGAACTGAAGAATGAAGTAAAATGGATTATTCCCAATGCGCAGAAAAACATGATGGAACCAATCTTACTCACTCTGGATGTCAGTGGTTCTACTTATCCTGACAACCCTCATGAAGGCGAAGAATTCGGCTATATCCTTAATGGCAGTATCACGTTGCATATCGGCAACCGTACCTTTAAGGTAAAGAAAGGTGAATCCTTCTATTTTACCGCCAATAAACAACACTACATTACAGCTTCTGAGAAAACAGGCGCCACCCTTTTATGGGTATCTACACCGCCGAGTTTTTAATAGATAGGAGGAACCCCTGATGACAGATAATAAATTAATTGATCTTGTTAACATAACAAAGTCTTTCGGTGATACGGTAGTACTGGATGAATTAAATCTATATATCCGCGAAAATGAGTTTCTTACCTTGCTTGGTCCCTCCGGCTGTGGCAAGACAACTACCCTACGAATCATTGGTGGTTTTGAGACACCGAACAAGGGGCAGGTTATTTTCGAGGGCAAGGATATCACAAAGCTCCCTTCGAACGAACGTCAGCTTAATACTGTATTCCAAAAATATGCTCTATTCAACCATATGACTATCTCTGAAAATATAGCCTTTGGTCTTAAAATAAAAAAGAAAAGTAAAATTTATATTCAGGATAAAATTAAATACGCTTTGAAGCTGGTCAATCTGGACGGCTTTGAAAACCGTATGCCGGACTCCTTAAGTGGCGGTCAACAGCAGCGGATCGCCATCGCCAGAGCTATCGTAAATGAGCCTAAGGTATTGTTGCTTGATGAACCACTTGGGGCATTGGATCTTAAGCTTCGTCAGGACATGCAATATGAATTGATCAGGTTAAAGAATGAATTAGGTATCACTTTCGTCTATGTAACCCACGATCAGGAGGAAGCCTTAACCATGTCTGATACGATTGTTGTTATGAATCAGGGTTATATTCAACAAGTAGGAACACCGGAGGATATTTATAATGAGCCAAAGAATGCCTTTGTAGCTGACTTTATCGGTGACAGTAATATTATCCCCTCCCTTATGGTAGAGGACAAGCTGGTTAATATTCTTGGTGTTAATTTCCCTTGCGTTGATATTGGTTTCGGCCGGAACAAACCTGTCGATGTAGTGATTCGACCGGAGGATATTGATCTGGTAAAACCGGAACATGGTATTGTAACCGGTAGAGTGACCTCTCTGCTCTTCAAGGGAGTTCATTATGAGATGGAAGTAACGGCGAATGGGCGGGAATGGCTTGTACATTCGACAGACCTCTTCCCTGTAGGAAGTGAAGTCGGTATTCATGTTGATCCCTATGATATCCAGATTATGAACAAGCCGGAATCAGAAGACGAAGAAGCTGCGTTAATCGTAGAATAGTATAGATCAGGAGAGAATGTCTTATGGCAGTTTCAGATAAATTTAAACAGCTTACAGAGAAAAAACCGGAAATCGGTCTGCTATTTTCCCGTGTGAATAAGGTGAAGTGGCTTTCCTTTCCTTACATCTTATGGATGATTGGTTTTATCCTCATCCCATTGATCATGATTCTATATTATGGTCTTACGAATGGAGAGAATAGTTTTACTTTTGAGAACATTTCCCTGATTGCAAACCCAGTCAACCGTGGAGCTCTGCTGCTTGCATTAGAGCTATCTGTCTTCAGTACCTTAATCTGTCTATTACTAGCATATCCCTTGGCTATTATATTAAATAATACTAAGCTCAAAAGTAACAGCTTTATTGTACTTATCATTATTCTTCCGATGTGGATGAATTTTTTGTTACGAACGATTGCTTGGCAGAATATTCTTGAGAGGACCGGAGTGCTCAATACCATACTTAATTTTCTGCACCTGCCTACCCTCAATATTATTAATACACCTGCTGCAATTATACTCGGTATGGTTTATAACTTCCTGCCCTTTATGGTGTTACCGATTTATAATGTTTTAATTAAAATTGATAAAGATGTAGTGAATGCCGCCAGAGATCTCGGTGCTAACGGGGGACAGACCTTTCTAAAAATCATCCTGCCTCTTAGCCTTCCAGGAGTAATCAGTGGTATTACGATGGTATTTGTACCTTCCCTTACTACCTTTGTTATTTCAACCATCCTTGGCGGAAGTAAGATTGTATTAATCGGTAATGTCATTGAACAGCAGTTCCGACTTGGTAATTGGAATACCGGATCCGGTCTATCCTTGGTACTCATGGTATTTATTCTGTTCAGTATGGCTATTATCTCAAAATATGATAAAGAAGGCGAGGGAAGTAATATATGGTAAAAAAATTCTTTAGCCGCTTTTATATTGGAATTATTTTATTATTTTTATATGCTCCGATTGTCATCCTTATTGTTCTATCTTTTAATGCATCAAAATCGAGATCAAAATGGGGTGGCTTCACTTTCAAATGGTACCATGAGCTCTTTCAGAATGAGGATATCATGGCAGCATTAACAACAACCTTGATCATTGCTTTCACTTCGGCTCTGATTGCAACTCTTCTTGGTACTGCTGCTGCGATTGCAATGAATAGCATGAAGAAGACCCCCAGAACAATATTGTTAGCAATCACCAATGTACCGATGTTGAATGCAGATATCGTAACGGGTATCTCCTTAATGCTGATCTTTGTAGCGTTGAATTTTACCCTTGGTTTTACTAGTGTATTACTTGCCCATATCACCTTCAACATCCCTTATGTAATACTCAGTGTCATGCCAAAATTGAAGCAGTTGAATTCCCATACCTTTGAAGCTGCTCAGGATCTGGGGGCATCCCCCTTATATGCCTTCTTCAAAGTAATCCTTCCCGACATCTTCCCGGGTGTATTATCCGGCTTCTTTTTGGCTTTCACGATGTCCTTGGATGACTTTGTTATCACTCATTTTACCAAAGGTCCTGAAATCAATACCCTTTCCACAAAGATCTATACCGAGGTTCGTAAGGGAATCAAACCTGAGATTTATGCACTCTCTACAATCATGTTTGTAACTGTGTTACTATTGCTGATCTTCATAAATCGTAGAAAAGCAGATAAAAATGCACCCATCAGAAAAGTGTAAAGCAAAAGCATCTTCTCACTTACAAGAACTGATGATCTGTAGATGCACGAAAGAATGAGATAAAATAGAAAGGGTTATAAGCCCTTGAATAATAAGGAGAATAAGTGATGAAGAAAATATTATTAAGTCTATTCCTGCTGATGATGGTCTTCGGGCTAGTGACCGGCTGCAGTAAGGATACCGGGGAGAAGGTCTATGTATATAACTGGGGTGAATACATTGATCCGGATGTAATCGATATGTTTGAGGAAGAGACCGGAATTGAGGTCGTATATGACGAATTCGAACAGAATGAAGAGATGTATCCCAAGATTAAAGCCGGTGCTGTACAATATGATGTTGTATGTCCTTCCGACTATATGATTCAGAAGATGATTGAAGAAGACCTGCTCGCTGAGATTAATTTTGATAATGTACCTAATATTAAAAACATTGATCCCGCTTATCTGGAAAGCTCAAAAAGCTTTGATCCTGAGAATAACTACAGTGTCCCTTATTGCTGGGGAACCTTAGGTATCCTTTATAATAAAACTATGGTAGATGAACCTATTGACAGCTGGGGAGCTATCTTTGACGAGAAATATTCAGGTAATATCCTGATGATAGATAGTGTTCGTGATGCCTTTGGTATCGCTCTCTGCTATCTCGGTTATGATTTAAATAGCACCGATGAGGCACAGCTAGAAGAAGCAAAAGCATTACTTCAGCAGCAGTATCCCATTGTACAAGCATATGTTGTAGATCAGGTACGCGATAAAATGATTGGCGGTGAGGCTGCTATCGGTGTCATCTATTCCGGTGAAGCAATCTTCACCCAGAGGGAGAATCCCGATCTGGAATATATTATTCCGAACGAGGGCTCTAATGTATGGATCGATGGTTGGGTAATCCCTAAGAACTGCAGGGATAAAGAAAATGCAGAAGCTTTCATCAATTATATGTGTGATGCAGAAATCGCTCTTAAAAACTTCGAATATATCACCTACTCTACTCCAAATGCAGCTGCCAGAGAGATGATCACTGATGAGGATATCAAGAATAGCAAGGTTGCTTTCCCAGAGCAATCCGCCCTTGATCGCTGTCGTACCTACTCTTATCTCGGTGAAGATATTGAAGCCCTGTACATAGATAAGTGGAACGAAGTTAAATCAAACTAAAGATCAACGAGTGAAGCCATCATCGGCTTCACTCGTTTTATAGTTCTGGATATATTATTGTCTCACAACATTTCTTTC
>JAQZBA010000157.1 GCA_029239365.1 Herbinix sp.
AGCCAGGTGTCCTGTAGTACCATACCGAACATCTTACGAAGGTCACTTCGATTGAAATCCTTGATATTGTGACCGTCAATTAAGATCTCACCGCTATTGATATCATAGAAACGCATCAACAGCTTAACCATCGTTGTCTTTCCTGCTCCGGTAGGCCCAACAATAGCGATCTTCTGACCTTTATATACCTTTGAACTAAAATCATTAATGATGATTTTGTCCGTATGATAACCGAAATGAACATTTTTAAATTCTACCTGACCACTGAGTCCCTCAATGGATACAGGATTCGCAACAGTCTGTACCTCTTCTTCGACAGCTAAGAACTCAAATACTCGTTCAGCTGCGGCAGCAGTTGACTGGAACATATTCGCCACCTGCATTAGCTGCGTGATGGGTTGTGTAAATTGACGGATATATTGGAAGAAGGATTGAATCTGACCTACTTGAATCTTTCCGTTGATTGCAAGGTATCCACCAAGGATTGCGACGCCAACGTAACCGATGTTGCCGATAAACTGCATGATGGGCATCATTAAACCGGATAAGAATTGAGATTTCCAAGCCGATTCATAGAGCTTTTCATTCTTTTCATCAAATTCACGGATGGAGTCAGTTTCCTTATTGAAGACCTTAACGATGTTATGACCTCCATAAATCTCCTCGACCTGACCATTGACATGACCAAGATATTCCTGTTGCTGTGTAAAGTACTTTTGAGATTTCTTGATTACAAGGCTTACAACGACTCCGGAGATAGGTAGAATCAGTAATGCCAGTAAAGTCATGGACACGCTGATCCGCAGCATCATAATAAGAACACCGATGATGGTAATCACGGAGGTAATCAATTGTCCTAAACTCTGATTCAAACTGTTACTTAAGGTATCTACATCGTTCGTAACTCTGGAGAGAATCTCACCATGGGAGGTAGTATCAAAGTAATTCATCGGCATACGATGAATCTTCTCCGAGAGATCCTTACGGAACTTATAGGATACCTTCTGGCTGATGCTGGTCATAATCCAACCTTGGATGAAGGATAGGAGGGTACTAACACCATATAGAATAATTAAGGTCAGCAATATCTTTGACAGGCCATCAAAGTCAATACCATCACCACCGTTTATCTTACTAACTAAGCCTTCGAAAATCTTAGTAGTTGCATCACCCATGATAGTTGGTCCAACGATGGCGAAGATGGTGCTGCCAATGGCAAATAATATCATTAGAAGAAAGCCCAAACGATATCTGGATAAGCTTGCAGATAGCTTCTTCATGGTACCCTTAAAATCTTTTGCTTTTTCACCGGGCATCATTCCCGGAGGTCCCATATGGCCGAGGTTTTGTTTCTTTCTGGTCGATGCCGGGATGATGGGAGTATCTTGTTTATTCTCTTCTCTACTCATAATTCAGTTCCTCCTCTGATAATTGGGAAGAAGCAATCTGTTGATATACTTCACAATTCTTTAAGAGTTCCTTGTGGGTACCCTTACCAACGATATGACCGTCATCAAGAACAAGTATCTGCTCTGCATTCATAATGGTACTGATTCTTTGTGCTACGATGAGGACAGTACTGTCGGATAGTTCCTCCTTCAACGCTTTTCTTAAAGAGGAATCGGTTTTATAATCCAAGGCGGAGAAGCTGTCATCGAAGATATAAAGCTCCGGTTTCTTAGCAATTGCTCTTGCGATGGAAAGTCGCTGCTTCTGTCCACCGGATACATTGGTTCCGCCTTCCGAAATCTTTGATTCATAACCCTCCGGTTTAGCATCTATGAATTCTTCGGCTTGAGCTATACGAGCTGCCCGTTTAATCTCTTCCTCAGAGGCATCCGTAACACCGAAGGCAATATTAGATTCAATGGTACCGGTGAATAACACACCCTTCTGAGGAACATATCCTAGCTTATCGCGGAGGGAAAGTTGCTTCATCTTAGTGATATCGGTTCCGTCCATCAATATCGTACCCTTTGTTGCATCGTAGAATCTTGGAATTAGATTAATGAGTGTAGATTTACCACTACCGGTACTTCCGATAATTGCAGTAGTCTCTCCGGGTTTTGCTGTGAAGCTGATATCTGAGAGTACATCCTCCTCTGCCTGAGGGTACCGGAAATACACATTACGGAATTCAAGAACACCCTTCATACCTGATTTGGTAGGCTCGTCATTTGCTGCTTCCTTGATGGATATCTCTGTGGATAACACCTCATCGATACGCTTTGCAGCAACTGCTGCTCTTGGTAACATAATGGATACCATAGTGAGCATAAGGAAGGATATAATAATCTGCATTGTATATTGGATAAAGGCAATCATATCACCTACTTGCATGGTTCCGGCATCAATCTTGTCAGCTCCTACCCAGATGATTAATATGGAGACCAGATTCATGATCATCATCAGTACCGGCATCATGAAGGTCATGACACGGTTGACGAAGAGGGAATTCTTGGTCAGGTCAACATTAGCTTTATCAAAACGCTTCTCTTCATATTGAACCGTACTGAAAGCACGGATAACGGGGAGACCGGTGATAATTTCACGGGTAACCAGATTAATCCGGTCCACAAGCTTTTGCATAATCTTAAATTTAGGCATCGCTACGATAAGTAGTGTTCCGATTAGAAGGAAGATCGCCCCTACTCCTACTACTAAAACCCAGGTCATAGAGTTATTCGTTCTCATTACCTTCAGAATTCCTCCGAATGCAAGAATCGGTGAATAGATAACGATACGGATCAGGAATACAATGAGTGTTTGAACCTGTTGAATGTCATTGGTACTACGTGTGATTAGTGATGCAGTGGAGAATTGGTCCATCTCTTGATTGGAGAAGGAGAGAACCTTCTTAAAGACACTGCTTCGTAGGTCGAAGCCCATTTTAGCTGCGATTCTAGCGGAGAAGAACGTAACAAGGATGGAGGCCAACATCGCAACCAGAGCCAGACCGATCATTCGGATACCAACTGCTATGATATAGTTAATCTGTAGCTTATCAACATCAATTCCGATGGTATCATATTCGGACTTGATAAATGTACTGGCACTGGCAGTGAGCAGCATCTCAGGCATCTCATTAAGCTTCTCTGAGATACCTGCAAGCATAGCAGTCTTTGCCTCAACCGGAAGTTGGGATAATAGTAGGAAAATATCAGGATTTGCCCCCGTCACTTCAGCCGGAAAGTTCGCAAGGAATTGTTTCTTCATCTCCTGCGAGGTTTCGCTATCACCTTCAAAGGTTAATACCATCATCATTGGGATTGCCATCACATCTGCTAGTTCATCTGTGGCTTCGTTATCCCAAAGATATAAATTCTCAGATTCAAGGGCAGGATATTCATCGACATAGTCATTCCATTCCTGTGCACTTAAATCCTCCTTACTAAGTAGTGTAAAATGATCATGCAGTAATGAGTTATCAGTATCCTCCATAAAAAGGGATAGTTTGTCAAATTCGGTAGCACGGATCACTTCCGGTACCGTATCCTCGATACCGCTGTTAGTAATACCGACATTGATAATATCGGAGGTGTAAGTAGGCAGCGATAAATCACAGACTGCCTGTAGTATGAGTAGGATTGTAACAAAGACAATTGCTACAACCGATTTTTTTAAAAATTTTAATAGCTTAAGCATATGAATTCCTTTCTATCTTTTACTAGGTTATAAATCAGAATTGGGCTTATCAATCAGATTGCTTTTGATTTTCTGAATCATTTGAAGCATGGTTTTTAATTCCTCTTTCGTAAAGCCCTCAAACAGTCTGTTCGTCATCCCAATCATGAAAGCTTCTCCTTGCTCGGCAAGAAATCTTCCTTCCGGAGTTAGATAAACCCTCATTACTCTTTTGTCCTCTTCATCCGGAACTCGCTTAACATAATGGTTTGCTTCTAATTTGGTAAGCATACCGGTAATCGTGGCAGGTTTCACACAATGCTTTTCGGACAAGGCTTTTTGGGTAATTCCATCATTATCTCTAATTAAGAGAAGTAATTGGGGCTGACCTGGATATAGGTTCGTTTTCTCAAGCTTATGATAGGAACGCTGATGGATGGCCTTAAATATTTCTGAAAAGCCATGAACTAGCTGGGCAACCTCATTTCTCGTTTCTATTTGTATCTCCTCCTTTGAAA
The DNA here is from genome assembly GCA_029239365.1 of Herbinix sp. Classification (GTDB taxonomy): domain Bacteria; phylum Bacillota; class Clostridia; order Lachnospirales; family Lachnospiraceae; genus Mobilitalea. The sequence continues at coordinate 4,143 of JAQZBA010000157.1, forward strand.
CATACTTAATTTTTAAAATACTTAGGTGCCTAATAGATATGTATTATAGCACTCTATTGTTGTAAGTCAATATATTCAATTCTTAAATTTTTAAAAAGTATGATTTAACTCATGATCTTTAAAAATGATAAGAGGATTTTTTCCCAACTACCATTCATATGATGAAAACAGCCACTTATATCAATACCATAGACAGAAAATAATGGAATGCTATAATGATAGTAAAGCAGAAAATAGTTGGGAGGAAAGAGAATGGATGTAGAAATCAATATTGAAAAGGAGCGGCTTAAGCCCAAGGTTGTAATTCATACAAACGAGGTCACTTCTGAAATCAATGAGCTGGTGAAACGGCTGACAGATTATAATGAACAGCTGTTGATAGGCTACCGGAATGAGGAAGTGATACTTCTCAATCCGGATGAAATCTACCGTATCTATTCCCAAGGACAGAAGGTAGTTGCTCGTACTCTGTCGGAGACGGTATTTTTAAAGTTTAGGCTCTATGAGCTAGAAGAAAAGCTATCGGGTTCAAGATTAATTCGAATATCCAATTCAGAGATTGTGAATCTGAAGAGGATAAAAAGTCTGGATTTGAGTATTACAGGAACGATAACAATGAAATTCGATAATGGAGAAAAGTCCTTTGTATCACGTAGATACGTAGAGAGGATTAAACAATATATTGGAATATCATAAAAAAGATCTATCACAGTCGACTGTATCAATAGATAATTAAGATTGCTAAGTTGGAAGGTATCAAACCCGATTTGGGTAGAAGGAGGCAAAATGACATTAAAGAAAGCATTGTTACGAGGTATCTTAGGCGCTCCCTTAGGAGTATTCATTGGATATACAATTACGATATTAATATCACTGATTAACCCGACAGGAGGCAATTATTATCCTGTGGTACCTCAATTGGCTGCACAACTGGATAGTGAAATCATGGCGGTTACCATACAATATGTATTATCAGCAATGATTGGTTTTGCATATGCAGCGGGCTCAGCAGTATTTGAAGTGGAGCATTGGGGAATTACTAAGCAGACAATTCTGCATTTTATAATTATGACCTTCACCGGTCTACCCGTTGCCTATCTATGCCATTGGATGGAGCATAGCTTTAGAGGGATAGTATTATATGTAGCAATCTTTATCGGAATCTACTTGATTATCTGGCTTAGTCAGATGTACTTCTGGAGCCGCAGAATTAAAGGAATTAATGACAAGTTGAGAGAGAATAAGTAGAGTCTTAGAGTAAAGAATATACCGGAAGAGGGTTGGTTCAGGTGGCAAAAGTCGAGCCATAAGTATAAAAACGAATCTATGTGCTTATATATTCAGATGGCGCAGACCGGCCGATTGCGGATGCTCTATTCCGCATGAGGGTAAGGCAAGTCCAGATGAATGTGTATGCACATAGATTCGTTGCACAATATGATTCGACTATTATCACCTGAACCAACCCACTGATTATTATTTTTCGTTTCCATGTTTGAAATTACCGGTTACCTTTGCCATGATTAACTGAGCTTCCTTTAAATCCGAGGTCGCAATTCGAGCTAAAAATTTATCACTCTCTTTTCCTTTTAATATTACAACCTGTTTTCCTTTCCAAGAGATAAAAACTTTTTTATCCTTTGAAACATCGTATGAGAAAGGTTCTTCATCAAGTCTATTACGTTTGTCTATGTCACCCATTCTATCATTCTCCTAATCAACCGAAACTAATGAGTAAAATATTAATGTAACTATAGTTTTATTGCAGTCCTTCCAGTAACACCTCTAGCAGAGCATCGTTTATCTCCGGATTCATAAAGCAAAAGCGGATGAACTTGTTGTTAAGGAAGGGGAAGGTGGAACAGTCACGGATCATTAAGCCTTTACGGATGGCAGCCTCGAATAGATCAATGGAAGTTACATCCTCTTTTAGAATCTTAACAAGGATAAAATTAGCCGTCGGAGGATAAAACTGAACATTATTGCAGGTGGCAAGCTTCTTACAGATACGATCTCGTTCCGTAGCAATTAGGTTGCGGGTGGCCTTAATATATTCCTCATCTGCAAACATAATCTCACCGGCAATAGCGGCAAGACTATTGATCGTCCAAGGATTCTTTCTCTGGTTCATCTCCTTTAATAAATCCACATTACCACAGATGGCATAACCTAAGCGAAGACCGGGTGCTGCAAAGAATTTGGAGATACCACGGAGAATGATGATATTATTATAGTATCCGGTCAGTGGTGCCGAGGTTATCTTTGCAACGTCTTCAGCAAATTCCACATAGGTCTCATCCACCATCACAAAGATACCCTTCTGCTTACAGATGTCCAGAATTTTACGCATATCATTTCTGGTGATGGCAGAGGAAGTAGGATTATTCGGATTACAGATGATTAGGAGATCAACATCAGTGGTCAACTCACTCTCTAAGGTCGGTATATCCAGGATGAAGTTTTTCTCCTCTTCTAAGCGGTAATAATGGGTAATTCCACCACCTAAAGCTACCTCACGCTCATACTCAGAATAGGTTGGTCCGACAATTAAGGCTTTCTTCGGATGCTTAATCTGTATGAATAATGAGATAAGCTCGGTAGAACCATTACCAACGATCACATTATCGATATCGGTATGTACATACTCCGCAATTTTTTTGCGCAAAGAGGTATATTCCCGGTCAGGATAACTCATAATGGCATCAATCTGCTCGGACAAGGTTTCCTTCAATTTAGGGGAGATACCAAGGGGGTTCACATTAGCTGAGAAGCTTACGATTTCCTCCTTCTTAATTCCATACACCTTCTCGATTGACTCTAAATCACTTCCATGAAAATGGTCTGTATGCTTTATCATTTGACTCCTTCCCGGCATTTTATTGCCTGACCTGCTTCTATAAAATTATATTTAACGACAAAATTACTATAAATATGCTCATAACATAGGCCTTTTATCTTATATACTGGATTTTTTTCTTTGATTGAATTATAATTATTACAATATTATATCATGAACAAAAACATGTCATGATATCAGCTCCGATCACATACTGCAAGCAAGCTTGCATATGTTCACTACGCTTATTATATATCATGAATTTAAAGCACATTCATGATCTTTTGCTCCGATCACATATTGCAAGCAAGCATGCATATGTTCACTACGCTTATTATATATCATGAATATAGAGCACATTCATGATCTTTTGCTCCGATCACATATTGCAAGCAAGCTTGCATATGTTCACTACGCTTATTATATATCATTTTTGATTTTTTGCAATAATTCCTATCAAAGGAGCTTCCAATTGCCTGTTCAAGGCAGATTTTCAATAAAATTTTATGTACAAAGATTTCTGGGACAATAAGAGGTGATAAATTGAAGGATAAGATTGAGCGTTTTTCAAAAGGAGATTTTGAATATGAGCTTCCTTTTATTTGTCTTTCTGAGGAGGAAATCAGAATAACAGTAGAAGCAGGTAAGTCCTACGAAGGTAGTTTTGTGATTGGCAATAGTCTGGAACGTGAGATAAAGGGTATCATCTATACCTCCAACCGCTTGATGCAGATTACAGTGCCTTCCTTTCAGGGTGTATTAAATACTGTTTTCTTTACTTTTCATGCGGCTCATCTTAAGGCAGGAGAGGTAATCCAGGGTGAGATAAGCGTTGTCAGTGATTGTGGGGAGAAGGCACTTCCATTTTATGTACATGTTGAGGCCGCATATGTTTCTACCTCCTTGGGGAAAATCAAGGATTTATTTCAATTTACCAATCTGGCCCGTATGGATTGGTCCGAAGCGAAGAAAGTCTTCCGTATGGAGGTGTTCGAACACATCTTTTTAGGCAATGAAGAACGATATCGTTTCATCTATCGTAATCTTATTAAGAGCATTACAACCAGTCAGGCATTAGAGGAGTTTTTGATCGCAATCCACAAAAAGGCGATGATTCGCCTGGGGATTGACAAGACCCAGGTTGAATATCATGTTACGGATGAGGGAATTAGTGATAAGCTGATTCTGACCAAAGATCATTGGGGTTATGCAGAAATCAGAGTGAGTACGGAAGCCCCCTTTATCCAGTTAGAACAGAAATTTTTATGGGCAGACCGTTTTATTGGTAATTCACACCAGGTCTCCTTCTCTATCGATCCTAAGAGACTCCGACCAGGTATGAATTACGGACAGATTCTCATCAAGACTATATATCAGACGATAACGGTAGATATCACATGTAGATACCATAAACAGCAGAATCATAATTCACAGCGAAGATTGATACAAAAGCTGGAGCTTGGGTTCATGGATAATTATCTGAGTTTTCGCTTGAACAAAATCAACCTGGAGAACTATATTGAAGAGACGGATAATTTACTTAAGGAGCTGCCGCACCGTGAGGACAGTAAGCTGAAGAGCTTACTTAAAATTCACCTTGATATAGTATCGGGTAAGGCAAAGCTGTCGAAGGACGAGCTTGATAGCTTGCGTAGAGAGGAAG
>JAQZBA010000158.1 GCA_029239365.1 Herbinix sp.
TACATGAAAATGGTAAGGTTGGAGAAGTACAGATAGCGGATGAGGTCGTTGCGACCATCGCTGGTCTAGCGGCTACAGAAGTAAAGGGCGTATCAACAACCTCCGGAAATGTTACCAATGAGCTTGCCGGAAAATTAGGAAAGAAGAACTTATCCAAGGGAGTTAAGGTAATGGTTAGCCCGGATGCAGTATCGGTTGATATGGCCTTAACCTTAGATTATGGATATGGTATTCCTGAAACTGCGAAGCAGGTACAAGAAAAGGTGAAGTTGGCGATAGAGAATATGACCGGATTGCAGGTCAAAGAAGTTAACATCCGTATAGCCGGAGTTAACATCGTAAAAGAGTAAAAACGAATCCCAAACAACCCTTAGATTTGTCCTAAGGGTTGTTTATTAGTAAAGGACTTAAATCACCTGCTAGTTTAAAGTTAATAATAAAAAGATACTAGAATGGTTGCAATAGACAGCTGGTGTTATTGCATAGATTGCAAATTTATAGGCATTCATTTGTTAAGCAACAATGGGATGAATTACGACTTTAGGACTCATGGATAGTGCTAAACCCTATTGTATGTGTGTAAACAGATTAGGAGGAACCGAACTGTGACAAGAAGAGAAATTAGAGAACATATTTTCCTTATGCTATTTCGCAAGGATTTCCATGAGGCAAAGGAATTAAGTGAGCAGATAGAATTGTATATCTCAGAGCTGGAGAAGCCGACCCTAGAGGAATATTCCTATCTGACCTCACGTTTCCAAGCAGTAAATGAAAAGTTGAATGAAATTGACATTATATTATCCGAAACTTCCAGTGGTTGGAAACTAAACAGAATGGGTAAAGTGGATTTGACTATACTTCGATTGGCGGTATATGAGCTTCGTTTTGACGATGATATTCCGGGCAAAGTAGCAATCAATGAAGCCGTTGAGCTCGCGAAGAAGTTCGGTGGTGACGATTCGCCTGGGTTTGTCAACGGTGTGCTTGCAAAGTTAGCATAAGTACTCGAGCTTGGGTTGTGGTATGAATTGTGTTTTGATCAATACTGTTTACACATTAATAGATAGATAATTATTTATGATGTAACTTTAGATTACTATACCCGCTTGTTCGCAAGCTTTACCGTGGAGGATGTATGGGACAGGCTTATTCAGTTACAGAGATTAATCAATATATTAAGAATTTGTTTATGAGAGATCGGATTTTGAGCTCTATTTATATTAAGGGCGAGGTCTCCAATTGCAAATATCATACCTCGGGGCACATTTATTTTACACTAAAGGATGCTCAGGGGCAATTGGCTTGTGTCATGTTTGCTGGCCAGCGCAAGGGTCTTACCTTTAAGTTGGAGGAAGGGCAGAGTGTCGTTGCCTATGGAAGCGTCAATGTCTATGAGCGTGATGGCAAATATCAGCTTTATGCTAGTGATATTGTTCTTGATGGACAGGGCATACTCTATGAGAGATTTGAGAGATTAAAACGACAGCTGGAGGAAGAGGGACTCTTCGACCAAGCACATAAGAAGCCAATACCGACTTATCCAAGTAAGGTTGGTATCGTAACAGCTTCTACAGGTGCTGCTATTCAGGATATTGTTAATATTGCAAGAAGGCGAAATCCTTACGTACAGTTGATTTTATATCCTGCACAGGTACAGGGGCAGGGATCGGCAGAAAGTGTAGCAAAGGGGATCGCACTTCTTGATAAGCGTGGTTTAGATACCATCATTGTTGGTAGAGGTGGTGGTTCCATTGAGGACCTTTGGGCATTTAATGAGGAGATTGTAGCAAGAGCGATTTATGAGTGTAAGACTCCGATTATTTCTGCGGTAGGACATGAAACGGATGTTACAATTGCAGATTTTGTATCTGATCTACGTGCTCCGACTCCGTCAGCAGCCGCTGAGCTTGCAGTGAATGATTATCTTGCCTTCCAGGGTATGATCAGAGATTATAAACGCAAGCTGACACGAGAGCTACAGCAAAACCTTAGTCAATACAGGAGTAGAGCAAGCCAGTTAAAGCTTCGTCTATTCTATGCAAGCCCAGCTTATCAGATTAAGCAGAAGCGGCAATTCTTAATGGATACAGAACAGAAGCTTCAGCAGAGAATTAACCAGCGTCTTAAGGAGAAGAGACATAGGCTGGAGTTGTACATTGCTAAGCTGGAGGGCTTATCACCCTTGTCAAAGTTAAGTAAGGGTTATGCTTTGGTGGTGGGTGAGGATAATAAACCAATCCAAAGCATCAAGAAGGTCAGGAAAAATGAGCAGTTAACCATATCTCTTCTGGATGGTGATATAACAACCAGAGTTGAGGAGTTAAGCGAGAAGAATAGAATATAATGTTGCATAGGAGGTTAGTATGGCTGATAAAGTGATGAAGTTAGAAGAATCATTTGAACAATTGAATCATATCCTTGAAGAACTTGAGAAACCCGATGTAACCTTAGAGAACTCCTTTACCCTATATCAGGAGGGTATGAAGCTACTTAAGTCCTGTAATGATTCCATCGATAAGGTTGAAAAGGAATTGATTGTTTTAAGTGAAAATGGAGAAGCCAATGAACTTTGAGCAGGAATTAAAGAATAAGGTTATTCGGGTTGAGGATATTCTGTCTAGGTTTTGTCCGAGGGAAGAAGGTTACCAGAAGCTTATAATGGAGGCGATGAATTATAGCCTGATGGCAGGTGGTAAGCGCTTAAGACCAGTGATGATGGAACAGACCTACCAGCTTTTTGACGGAGAAGATTTGGCGATGATTGAGCCGTTTATGGCAGCAATCGAGATGATTCATACCTACTCGTTAGTACATGATGATCTTCCGGCAATGGATAATGATGATTATCGAAGAGGAAGAAAGACAACACACGTAATATATGGAGAAGCGATGGGCATTCTTGCAGGGGATGGTTTACTTAATTATGCCTTTGAAACTGCATTAAAGTCCTTTGAAGTAATAGATAGTAATAATAATAAAGCGATCTTAAAATACCGGAGAGTAGCAAGGGCTATGCAGGTATTATCTACGAAGGCGGGTATCTATGGAATGATTGGGGGACAGGTAATCGATATGGCGGATTACCAGGGAGAGCCTTCTCGGAACCGTCTGGACCATATGTATCGTCTAAAGACTGCGGCACTGATTGAGGCTTCGATGATGATCGGAGCGATTCTAGCAGGTGCTTCTGAGGAGAATGTTGATAGAATAGAACAGATTGCCGGTGATATCGGACTGGCTTTTCAGATAAAAGATGACATCCTGGATGTGACCAGTACCCCAGAGAAGCTTGGAAAACCGGTGCACAGTGATGAGAAAAACGAGAAAACCACATACGTAACCTTGATGGAACTGGAGAGTGCCAATCAAGAAGTGGCTCGTATCTCGAAGAGGGCAATGCAGAATTTTGAAGCATTACCGTATAAGAATGAATTTCTAAAGAAGTTGATTGACAAGCTGATTAACAGAGAAAATTGATTACAAGGATGATAGATCTAGTTAGATAGAGAATATGGATTAATTAGAAATGAGGTGGTTGCACTTGCCAAAGATATTAGAAAGCATAAATCAAGCGAATGATATCAAGAAAATAAATGTGCAGGATTATGACAGGTTAGCGGAGGAGATCCGTAACTTTTTAATACAGAACATTAGTAAAACAGGAGGCCATTTGGCTCCCAATCTTGGCGTTGTAGAGCTGACTATGGCTCTGCATCTTTTTCTAGGGTTTCCTCAGGATAGGTTGGTATGGGATGTGGGACATCAGGCTTATATCCATAAGCTGTTGACTGGTAGAAAAGATCTATTCTCCACTCTGAGGCAGATGGATGGATTAAGCGGTTTCCCTAAGAGAGAAGAGAGCAACTGTGATTCTTTTGATACAGGACATAGTTCCACGGCAATATCTGCAGCTCTTGGTCTTGTGAAAGCCAGAGATTTAAGTGGGGAGAATCATAAAGTGGTGGCCGTTCTTGGTGATGGAGCTCTAACCGGTGGAATGGCCTTTGAAGCAATCAATAATGCAGGAAGATTGAAGACTAATTTTATTATCGTATTGAATGATAATAATATGTCTATCTCTGAAAATGTAGGAGGTCTTGCAAATTATCTTGCTAAGCTTCGAACCAGTTCAAAATATATGGGCTTCAAAGAGAATATGGAGAATACTCTGAATCTGATGCCCGGGGTAGGCAAAGTAATCGTTGATAAATTAAAACGTTCTAAGGATGCAATTAAATATTTCATGCTGCCTAGCATGTTCTTTGAGGATATGGGTTTGACCTATATCGGACCCATAGACGGACATAACATCGAGTCCATGATGACAGCTTTTGAGGCTGCATCAAGAGCGAAGAAAGCTGTCGTTGTCCATATACTTACTAAAAAGGGAAAAGGCTATCAGCTGGCTGAAAAGAATCCCAGCCAATTTCATGCTGTGGAGCCCTTCGATATTCAAAGTGGAAAGCCAATTCGGGAGGAAAAGACAACCTCCTATACTAAGGTGTTCTCAGATACTATGGTATCCCTTGCCAAGGAGAATGATAAAGTGGTAGCTATTACAGCCGCTATGCCCTACGGTACAGGATTATCTGATTTTAAGAAGCATTATCCGGATCGATTCTTTGATGTGGGTATCGCAGAAGAGCATGCTGTAACCTTTGCGGCAGGTCTTGCGATGGGCGGGTATAAGCCTGTGGTCGCAATCTACTCCACCTTTTTACAGAGAGCCTATGATCAAATAATACATGATGTATGTATTAATAATATTCCGGTGATCTTTGCGATTGACCGGGCTGGAATCTCGGGCAGGGATGGCAAGACCCACCAGGGTACTTTTGATCTATCCTTCCTATCCCATATACCGAATCTGGTTGTGCTTGCACCGAAGAATCGTTTTGAATTGAAGGAGATGTTACGCTATGCTGTAGCCTATGACGGACCGGTAGCAATTCGTTATCCGAAGGGTGAGGCTTACTCAGGCTTACAGGAATACCAGACACCGATTGAACTTGGTAAAAGTGAGATAATAGAGGAAGGCTCAGATCTGGCAATCCTTGCTGTAGGAAGCATGGTGAAAACCGGAGTTGAAGTTATGGAAGCTCTGAGGAAAGAGGGGAAGAAGGTCACCTTAGTCAATGCAAGATTCGTCTCCCCTGTGGATACTGAGATACTAGAGAAGTTATCAACAAATCATAAGTTGTATGTCACTCTGGAAGAGAATGTAAAAAGTGGCGGCTATGGTCAGAAGGTTGCAGATTATCTATGTGAAGCCAGAAAGCAGGATATCCAACTGATTAATATTTCAGTACCTAATCTGTTTATCGAGCATGGAGCAGTAAGTGAACTGCATAAGCGATTTGGTTTGGATACTCAGAGTATTGTTGAGAGAATAAAGAGTGAGATAGAGCGTAACCAATAAAACATTTGTATGATTGGTTACTGGAAGAATAATAGCATGAAGAAAAAGGCATCTTCTCCGAAGGGAGATATTATCTTCCCGATTAAGAGCTGAGATGTTCGCGCATATAGAGCGTTCTCCTTGATCTTTCGATTTTTTGATCAATATCAAGTGACAGCATGGAGGAGTATTGTGAAGGAACGATTGGATGTATTAATGGTAAATAGAAACTTAGCAGAGTCCAGAGAAAAGGCAAAGGCAATTATCATGTCCGGTAATGTATTCGTTGACGGACAGAGGGAGGACAAGGCAGGAAGTACCTTTCCGGAAGAGATTGCAATTGAGGTGAAGGGAAATCCTCTGAAATATGTCAGCCGAGGTGGTCTGAAGCTGGAGAAGGCTATGGCACAGTACGGTCTTTCCCTTGAGGGTAAGATATGTATGGATGTAGGTTCTTCTACCGGAGGCTTCACAGACTGCATGTTACAAAATGGTGCTGTGAAGGTATATGCTGTTGATGTTGGTACGAATCAGCTGGCTTGGAAGTTGCGCCAGGATCCGCGTGTGGTTTCCATGGAGAAGACCAATATCAGGTATCTGACTGGAGATCAGATTCAGGAGAGGATCGCGTTTGCATCTATTGATGTTTCCTTTATATCACTGACGAAGGTCCTTCAGCCGGTTCGCGAGCTACTAGACGCGGAAGGTGAGATCGTAAGCTTGATTAAGCCACAGTTTGAGGCGGGAAGAGAAAAGGTAGGTAAGAAAGGTGTTGTACGTGACCAGAAAGTACATGAAGAGGTGATTAAGCTGGTAAGCACCTTTGCCGCCTCCATCGGTTTTCTTTGCCTTAACCTGGATTTTTCTCCGATCAAGGGACCGGAAGGTAATATTGAATATTTATTATATTTAAAAAAATTACAGTTTGATGAAAATAGTAGACAATATCCGGATGGGACTTCAATTTCCTCTGATAAAATCACGAAAGTTGTAAATGAAGCCCATGGAGTGTTATCTGAAAGCTAAAAAAGAATAAAATTATTTGAAGGTTTACGAATATTTATTAAATTGTTCTTAGATTTATACATGTTATGTTGAAATTTATGGAATTCTATGATAGAATTTTGTAGTGTATGAATCACTGCAGTCATTTTAGGAGAGTAGCAATCCGATGGACAGATTTTTAATAATTACGAATAAAGAGAAGGATACGGATTTACTTGTAACGAGAAAGATAGTTGCTTATATAGAACAGGCTGGCAAACAGGCCACACTATCAAGCGTATCTTCTGTTCAGGAGGAGTCTGATCCTGTTACTATCCCTGAGGACATAGATTGTGCTATTGTTCTGGGAGGTGACGGTACAATTATCCAGACCGCAAATGATCTGATGACTCATAACATACCTATTCTGGGAGTGAACATGGGAACCTTAGGGTTCTTGGCGGAGATTGAAGAGCACCATGTACCAGAAGCTTTAGAGAGATTATTTCAAGACGATTACGATATTGAGAATAGGATTATGATTGATGGTAATGTTCTTCATAGTTCAAAGCATCAGCCGATCCCGGAACAATCGAAGGGTTACGCGCTCAATGATGTTGTAATTGCCAGAAAAGGATTTTCAAGAATTATCAGCCTGGGTATCTATGTAAATGATTCACTGGTCGATAATTTTCGGGGAGACGGAGTGATTATATCGACTCCGACCGGTTCAACGGCTTATAATCTATCAGCCGGAGGTCCTATCGTGATGGCTCAGGCCAGTGTCATGGTAATAACACCGATCTGCCCACATTCGTTAAGTCCGAGGAGCATTGTAGTATCCGCTGAGGACACAATTAAGGTGGTTGTTGGTAAGAGTAAGAAGACACAGGAAGCAGAAGCAATTGTAACCTTCGACGGCAACAAAGTGATAGACCTAGGTACGGATGATGTTATCCTAATGAAGAAGGCTAAGTACAACACAAGGTTAATCAAGTTGAATTATACCGGTATCTATGAAATCCTCCGGTCAAAGCTTGGTAAGGACGGAGATTGAGAATATAGTTACTATTATAAGAAAGGCACTGGGGAAATAAAATGAAAATCAGCAGACAAAGTAAAATTATAGAACTTATTAACAAGCATGATATTGAGACGCAGGAGGATCTTGCAGAACGTCTTATGAAAGATGGCTACAATGTAACTCAGGCAACAGTATCCAGGGACATCAGAGAGCTTAAGCTCACTAAGGTGGCAGTAGATGGAGGAAGACAGAAATACATCGTTCTTCAGAAGACCGAACCGGGTATGAGTGAAAAATATACCCGCGTACTTCGAGATGGCTTCGTATCCATGGATATGGCACAGAATATCATGGTAATTAAGACGGTTCCGGGAATGGCTATGGCTGTTGCAGCTGCCCTGGATGCTTTGCAGATGAACAGCATCGTTGGTTGTATTGCAGGTGATGATACTGTTATGTGCGCTATCCGAACTTCGGAAGAAACCATACAGGTAATGGAGAAGCTGAGTAAATTACTGAATGCAGAATAATGAATTAAATAGAATTAGCAATAGATTTTACAGCCAGATTAATAATTAATCTGGCTGTTGCTGTTCTTCATAAATTTTACTTGCCGAACGTAGTAAAGGGTGTTAAAATATTTAAGGTTATTTGTAGTAATAGACTGACAGGATACATAAATACTTAAGCGGACAAGGAGTCAAGGCGCTCCTTTCAAAATAGCACTAAAATATCAAGTAGTAAGGAGATAAGAAGATGTCAGGACATTCGAAATTTGCGAACATCAAACATAAAAAAGAGAGAAACGATTCAGCTAAGGGGAAAATATTTACTAAGCTAGGACGTGAAATCGCAGTTGCTGTAAAGGAAGGCGGAGCTGATCCAAATGCTAACAGCCGTCTGAAGGACCTTATCGCAAAGGCTAAGTCCAACAATATGCCCAATGATACCATAGACCGAAGCATTAAAAAGGCTGCCGGTGATGCTAATGCTGTAAATTACGAAGTTGTTACTTATGAAGGCTACGGTCCGAACGGAACAGCGATCATCGTAGAAGCATTAACGGACAATAAGAATAGAACAGCAGGTAATGTGCGTAATGCCTTCACCAAGGGTAACGGTAACGTTGGTTCCATCGGCTGTGTGTCCTTTATGTTCGATAAGAAAGGCCAGATTATCATTGATAGAGAAGAATGTGATAAGAAGGCTGACGATCTGATG